>CAXSEX010000307.1:0-5897 GCA_964236415.1 uncultured Acetobacteraceae bacterium
ACCGCCGCCAAAGCTTACGTGCAGCCGCTGATCGCCGGCTACCTCGGGCGGCTGCAGGCCGGGCTGCACGCGATGGGGCTGCGGGCGCCGGTGTTCCTGATGCTGTCGGGCGGCAGGCTGACCACCATCGACACCGCCTGCCGCTTCCCGATCCGCCTGGTGGAAAGCGGCCCGGCCGGCGGCGCGATCTTCGCCGCCGACATCGCCCGGCAGTGCGGCCTGTCCCAGGTGCTGAGCTTCGACATGGGCGGCACCACCGCCAAGGTGTGCCTGATCGACGACGGACAGCCGCAATCCTCCCGCACCTTCGAGGTGGCGCGGGTCGGGCGGTTCAAGCGCGGCTCGGGCCTACCGCTGCGCATCCCGGTGATCGAGATGGTGGAGATCGGCGCGGGCGGCGGCAGCATCGCCCACGTGGACGCGCTGGGCCGCATCGGGGTGGGGCCGGAGAGCGCCGGGGCAGAGCCGGGGCCGGCCTGCTACGGCCGCGGCGGGGAGCGCCCGGCGGTGACGGACGCGAACCTGCTGCTGGGCCGCTACGACCCCGAACGCTTCGCGGGCGGCGCGATGCGGCTCCATGCGGACGCGGCGCAGGACGCGATGCGGGCCACGGTGGGGGCAAAGCTCGGCATCGAGGCGGACATGGCCGCGTTGGGCGTGGTCGAGATGGTGGACGAGAACATGGCCAACGCCGCCCGCGTCCATGCCATCGAGAGCGGCAAGACCTACGCCGGGCGCACCCTGATCGCGTTCGGCGGCGGCGGCCCGGTGCATGCGTGCCGGGTGGCGGAGAAGGTGGGCATCGCCCGCGTGCTGGTGCCGAGCGGCGCCGGCGTCGGCAGCGCCATCGGCTTCCTGCGCGCCCCGGTGGGCTACGAGGTCGTGCGCAGCCTGTACCAGCGCCTGGGCCGGTTTGACGCCGGCGCCGTGGATGCGCTGCTGTCCGACATGGCGCGGGAAGCGGAGGCCGTTGTCGCATTGGGCAGTTTCGGCGCACCCATCCGGCAAACGCGCCTCGCCTACATGCGATACGTCGGCCAGGGGCACGAGATTCCCGTGGCGCTGCCGCCGGGCCGGCTAGGCGAGGCGGAGGTGGCCGGGCTGCGCGCCGCGTTCGACGCCGAGTACGCCCGGTTCTACGACCGCCCGGTGCCGGGGTCGGACGTGGAGGTCATGAGCTACGCCGTGACCGTCGCGACCGTGCCGGACGCCGCGCCGCCTGCGACCGCCGCGGCGGCGGTGCCCAGCAGCGCGCGGACGCAGCAGGTGCGGGACACGGCGACGGGCGAAGTGAGCGGTTGGGCCGTGCATGACCGCACAGCGCTTGCGCCGGGCCAAAGCGTGCCCGGCCCGGCCATCATCGCCGAGGACGAGACCAGCACCCTGGTCGGCCCCGGCTGGCGCGCGACGGTTGATGGGCGCGGATACCTCGATCTGGTGCGGGAGACAGCATGAGCGTTCTAGAACAAATCCAGCGCCAGGTGATGTGGAACCGCCTGCTGGCGGTGGTGGAGGAACAGGCGCAGACCATGATCCGCACCGCTTTCAGCACCACGGTGCGGGAAGCGGGCGACCTGTCCGCCGGCATCTTCGACCTGCAAGGCCGGATGCTGGCGCAGGCGGTCACGGGCACGCCGGGCCACGTCAACAGCATGATGGAAAGCGTCGGCCACTTCCTCCGCAAGTTCCCGGCGGACACCCTGCGGCCCGGCGACCACCTGATCACCAACGACCCGTGGCTCGGCACCGGACACCTGCACGACCTGACGGTGGTGACGCCGGCGTTCCATGGCGGGCGGCTCGTGGCACTGTTCGCCAACACGGCGCACGTCATCGACGTGGGCGGCCTTGGCATGGGGCCGGAAGGCCGGTCGGTGTTCGAGGAGGGGCTGTACATCCCCATCGTCAAATGCTTCGAGGCGGGACGGCCGAACGAGACGTTCTTCGATTTCCTGCGCGCCGGCACCCGCCTGCCGGTGGAGCTGGAGGGCGACGTGTACTCGCTGTGCGCCTGCAACGACGCCGGGGCGCGGCGGCTCACGCAGATGATGGGGGAGTTCGCGCTGGACAGCCTCGACCCGCTGGCCGCCTTCATCCTGGACAGCAGCCGCCGCGCGACGCTGGCGGAGATCGCCAAGCTGCCGGGCGGCACCTACCGCGCGGAGATCTGGTCGGACGGCTACGAGCAGCCGGTGCGCCTTTCGGCCAGCATGGCGATCGGCGCAGACTCGATCACCGTCGACTTCGACGGCACCAGCGGCCTGTCCGGGCGCGGCATCAACGTGCCCGCCGCCTACACCCGCGCCTATGCCAGCTTCGGCATCAAGTGCGTGGTGGCGCCCGACATCCCCAACAACAGCGCCAGCCTCGCCCCGTTCCGCATGGTGATCCCGGAAGGCTGCATCCTGAACGCGCCGCGGCCCAGCCCCGTCGCGGTGCGGCACGTGGTGGGGCAGCTGCTGCCGGACCTGATGATGGGCTGCCTGCACGGGGCGGCGCCGGACCGGGTGACGGCGGAGGGGTCGTCCTGCCTGTGGAACCCGCCCCTGCGCGGCGGTCCCATCGTCAGCGGGCAGAACTCGCCGCTGGTGGATTTCGAGGTCATCACCTTCAACTCCGGCGGCACCGGGGCGCGGCCGGGCCAGGACGGGCTGGACGGCACGGCGTTCCCCTCGGGCGTGCGGACCATGCCGGTGGAGGCGACGGAGAACGTGGCGCCCGTGGTGTTCTGGCGCAAGGAGTTGCGCCCCGGCAGCGGCGGCGCCGGGCGCACCCGCGGCGGCTTTGGCCAGGTCATGGAGATCGGCGCCAAGGGCGACGCGGAGTTCGCCTGCAACGCGATCTTCGACCGGGTCGCCCATGCGCCCCGCGGGCGGGACGGCGGACGCGACGGCGCGCCCGGCGTCGTGCGGCTGAAAAGCGGCGCCGCCCTGCGCACCAAGGGCTACCAGGTGATCCCCGCCGGCGACCGCCTGATCCTGGAACTGCCCGGCGGCGGCGGCATGGGGCCGCCGGAACAGCGCGACCCGGCCCGGCACGCCCGGGACCTGCGGGATGGGCTGCTGGCCGAGGAAGGCTGACATGCACGGCACGGGCGCGCCGGACGTGCTTTCCGTACCACCTTCCAAACAATAGTGTGACAAACGTACAGCAAACGTTGCTGGAACTCGCGATACCGGTGATAGTCGCGCGTTCGGTGCCGCCGAGCCCTGCCCCTACCAGACGAGCACATCATGATCATGCGCACATCCGCCTCCATGTTCCTCGCCTCCCTCCTTGTTGCCGCGTCGTTCGGCGCCGCGGCCAACGCAGCGACGACGCACCACCGCACAGCGCACCATGCGCGCATGCATCACGCGATGCAGGCCCGTTCCGGCGCAGCGCGCGCCCCGTCCGGCAGCGCCGCCACCGACGCGCTGAATGAGCAAAGCCTGAACAGCGCCCGCAGCGGCATGGCCCCGGCCGTCGCCGCGCCCGCCTCCCCGCCCGCTCAGTAACGCTTCCATCCCGGCGGCCTGCGGGCCGCCGGGGCTGCCGCGGCCATGCGGATGGCGCCGCGCTTGCGGGTCCATGGTAGGGTTCGGGCGTCAACCTCGCCGTCTGGACCGCACGCATGCCGCCCAACCTCGCAGCGTTCGCCCTGTTTGCCGTTGCGACGTCGGTGACGCCTGGGCCGAACAACATCATGGTCGCGTCCTCGGCTGCCAGCAACGGCGTGCGGGCGACCGTCCCGCAGATGCTGGGCATCAGCCTCGGCTTCGGCGCGATGGTGGTGGTCGTGGGCCTGGGCGTGGCGGGACCGCTGGCCGAGCGTCCGGCCGTGCACGCCGCGTTGCGCTGGGTGGGCAGACCCTGGCCTTCGCGGCACTGTTCTCAATGCTGTCCATTCCTTGCACGCTGTTATGGTCGCTGCTGGGCGCGGGCGCGGGCCGCGTGCTGCGGTCGCCCGTGCAGCTTCGGGCGTTCAACGCCGTGATGGCCGCGCTGCTGGTCCTGTCCATGCTTCCCTCGCTCGCCCGCTGATGCCGGTCGTGCTGCCGGGCCTGGTGCGGCCGCTTCGGCAACCGGCGATGGCGCTGCTGTGGGGCGGCCTCGCGCTGTCCTCGGTCGGCGATCAGGCCTACGCCGTCGCGTTCACCTGGATCGCGGTCGAGGCGTTCGGCGCGGCCGCCGGGTGGCTCGCGGCGGTGGGGCCGCTCGTGGTGCTGCTGACCCTGGCGTTCGGCGGACGCCTGGCGGACGGGTGGGCGCCGTTGCGGGCGATGCTCGGCGCGGACGTGGCCCGGGCGGCGGCGCTGCTCGGCGTCGTCGCGGTGTGGGAGGCTGGCGGCGGGCCGTCGCCGGCGGCGCTGCTCGCGGCGGTGGCCGTGCTCGGCGCGGGCCAGGCCGTGTTCCGCCCGGCGCTGCAATCGGTGATCCCGGCGCTGGTCGCGGACCCGTCCGCGCTGCCGGCCGCCAATGCGCTGCTGGATGCGACCGAGCGGATCGCCCGGCTGCTCGGCCCCGCCCTGGTCGGCGCGCTCGTCCTGGTGCTGCCGATCCGCCACATGCTGACCGTCGATGCCGCGACGTACCTCGCCTCGGCGGCGGCGCTCTTGACCATCCAGCGGCGTGCCCGGCTTCCCGCCGCCCGGCCGGCATCGCCGGGCAGCCTGCTCGCCTCCATGCTGCACGGGGTCCGCGTGGTGCGGCGGCACCGCCTGCTGGGCTACGTGCTGGCGGCAAGCGGCCCGCTGAACGGCGCGTGGTATGCCGTGTTCTTCCTGATCCTGCCGTTGATGGTGGCGCGCAACGGGCTGACAGGGCCGGGCGGATCGGGCGTCGCCGCGTATGGCGCGGTTATCTCGGCTTATGGCTGCACCAACCTGCTCGCGAACCTGGTCATCGGCAGCCGCCCGATGCCGTCCCGGCCGGGACGGCAGATCTTCATCGGCAACCTCTACATGGGCATCGGAATCTGCGCGCTTGCGCTCACCGAGGCTGCCGGCCTGCCGCAAGCCGCATTGCTGCCAGCCTATGCCGCCATCGCCGCTTTCTGCGGCGTAAGCGGCCCCATGCAGGACATTCTGATTGCGGTGCTCCAGCAAACCGAGCTGCCGAGACCGGACATCCAGGCCGCCGCCCGCGCCTTCCTCGCGGCGACCCAGCTTGGTTTCCTACTCGGCCTGGTGATCGCCCCGGCGCTGCTCGGGCTGCTGCCGATGTCCCTGGTCGTCGCGCTCTGCGGCGCCTCGATCATCGCATTCGGCGCGGTGGGCCTGCGCCGCTACGCCTGAACGGCACCCGGCTCGATCAGCCGCATCAGCGTGTCGAGCCGGTCCGCCTCTTCGGCTGGCTTGTCCAGCCGCACCCGGGCGACGCGCGGAAAGCGCAGCGCCACGCCGGACTTGTGCCGGCGGCTCAGCTGCGCTGCGTCGAACGCGATCTCCAACACCAAGCCGCGCTCCACCTCGCGCACCGGGCCGAAGCGGTGGACGGTGTGGTTGCGTATCCAGTGGTCAAGCGTCACCAACTCCGCGTCGGTGAAGCCGGAATACGCCTTGCCCACCGGCACCAGCTCCCCATCCTCCCGCCACAGGCCGAAGGTGTAGTCGGAGTAGTAGCTGCTGCGCTTGCCGTGGCCGCGCTGCGCGTACATCACCACGGCGTCTATGGTGAGCGGGTCGCGCTTCCATTTCCACCATTGGCCCTTGGGCCGGCCCGGCACGTAGGCGCTGTCGCCGCGCTTCAGCATCAGCCCCTCGATGCTGGCGGCGCGGGTGCCGTCGCGGATCGCCGAAAGCTCGTCCACTGTGGTGAAGGGGATCAGCGCGGACAGGTCCATGCGCGGCGGGTGGTGCCGGGCATACCAGGATTCCAGCCGCTTGCGCCGCTCGTCGAACGGCAAAGGGCGCAGG
>CAXSEX010000308.1:0-3445 GCA_964236415.1 uncultured Acetobacteraceae bacterium
AGGCGCGGCGTAACCCTCCTTTGGCCGAAGGCGCGACGCTGCTCGGCGGCTTCGCGCTGCCGCTGGAGGCGCCGCTGCTCGCGGGCCTGGCGTCGGTCGTGGCGGAGGCGCCGTTCCGCCACATGGTCACGCCCGGCGGCTTCACCATGTCGGTGGCCATGACCAACTGCGGCCGGGCCGGCTGGGTCACGGACCGGCGCGGCTACCGCTACGACGCCCTCGATCCCGGGAGCGGCCGTCCCTGGCCGGCCATTCCGGCGGCCTTCGACGACCTTGCCCGGCGGGCGGCAGCCGCGGCCGGCTTCGGCGGCTTCGCGCCCGACGCCTGCCTGGTCAACCGTTACGAGCCGGGCGCGCGGCTGTCGCTGCACCAAGACAAGAACGAGCGGGACTTCGGCGCCCCGATCGTGTCCGTGTCGCTCGGCCTGCCGGCGACCTTCCTGTTCGGTGGCCTCACGCGCTCGGACCCGGCACGCCGGGTCGCACTGCGGCACGGCGACGTCGCGGTGTGGGGCGGCCCGTCCCGGCTTGCCTTCCACGGCGTCCTTCCGCTCGCCGACGGCGGGCATCCCGTGCTGGGCCGGCAGCGCATCAACCTCACCTTCCGCCAAGCGCTGTGAGATGCAGACCTTGCTCCTGACGCACCCGGCTTTCATGCGACACGAGACAGGGCCGCTGCACCCCGAGCGCCCGGCGCGGATGCGCGCCATTGACGCCGCCCTGGCGCAACCCGCGTTCACGGCTTTGCAGCGGGAAGAGGCTCCCTGGCGGGACGACGCCGAAGGCGCGCATCCGCGCCGGGCGCTCGGCGGACCGCGGCCGCCTGCCCGTGCAGGTTGACCCGGACACGGTGGTCGCCGAGGGAACATGGGAAGCGGCGCTGCGGGCGGTGGGAGCAGGCCTTTACGCGATCGACACCGTGATGGACCCGGCATCCGGGGTCACCAACGCGTTCTGCCAGGTGCGCCCGCCGGGCCATCACGCCGAGCGCGACCGCGCCATGGGTTTCTGCCTCTTCTCCACCGTGGCCATCGCGGCGCTGTATGCCAGGGCGCGGCACGGCGCATGGCGCGTCGCCGTCATCGACTTCGACGTGCATCACGGCAACGGCACGCAGAGGATCTTCTGGTCCGACTCGGATATGTTCTACGGCTCCACACACCAGATGCCGCTCTTCCCCGGAACGGGCGCGGCGTCGGCAACATCTGCAACGCGCCGCTGCAGGCCGGGGACGACGGGGCTGCGTTCCGCGCCGCGTTCGAGGGACGCATCCTCCCCGCCCTGGAGAGCTTCGGCCCGGACCTCATCCTTGTTTCGGCGGGGTTCGACGCCCACCGGGACGATCCGCTGGCCGACCTGCGCCTGCTCGAGCCCGATTTCGCGTGGGCGACGGATCGGATCGTGAGCGTCGCCCATCACCACTGCGACGGTCGCATCGTGTCGTTCCTCGAAGGCGGGTACCAGTTGGACGCGCTGGCCCGGTCCACGGCGGCGCATGTCGAGGCGCTGATGCGCGGCGCCCGGTGAGCCGGCGGCATCAGGGACGCGGCAGCACCTCGGGGCAGGCGCCGACACGACGGCCCACCTGCGTTTCGGACATGGTCATGTTCTTGCCTCCCATCCTCATCGCGATGCGTCCGCGAAAGGTTTCCCCGGCCAAGGTGTAGGAAGCAGAGGCCCGCGCGGCGTTCGTTCCCTCGCAAACGATGTCGAAGGTCAGGAGGCTGCCATCCTGGCGGACGTTCGACGCGGGGCAATGCGAAAGCGGGTTGTTGTCACCCAGGACCGTGAGGCCGCGGCTACCGCCCGGCATCACGCAGATGGCGGCGGTCTTCTTCATGTTCAGGTCCTCGACATGAGGCAGCTCGAGGCGCACGTCCACGTCATACCGGCCGGCCGCAAGGAGGTCCTCGCCAGCGTGCGCCTGGCACAGCGGAGCAGCGGCTAGGATGAAGGCGAGGCAGGCGGGGCGGTTCGACATTCAACTCTCTCCGGATCGGTTCACAAGATGGTCGCAAGCATCTCGCCGCCTGTGAGGCGCTCCGTTTCTTGCTCCTGTATCCACGCCGGCGCTGCGCTCACCACCCGGGGTAAAGAGCGACGAGCACGCCCCAATCGGCCAGCGCGCCGGCGTCGCGCAGGATGGCGATGGCATCGGCGGCTGGCCAAGCCACCGCCACGCGGCGCAGCCAAACGGTGTCCGGGCCAGCGCGGTAGAGCCACACGATCGTGGCGGCGATCATCTGGTGGGCGTCCGGAAGGGCGCGGTAGGTGGCGCGCCACGCCGCCATGGCCTCGGGAATGACCGCGTCGGCATCGTGGTCATAGCCGGTGGGCCGCATGGCCTGGTGGTGACGGCCAGGGCCGGCTTCCCGGAACAGCATCGTCAGTCCGTATCGCTTGATCACGTCGCGCAGATGCCGGTCGAAAGGCTCATGTCCGGCCATGGCCGCCGCTGCGCCGCCGCACGCGAGGGCGAAACGCCAGGCTTCGTCCCCGTCCATGTCGAACCGCTGCACGACCAGCTTTGACAGCCAGCCCTGCAGGTAGGCGTCGAGCACTTGTGCGGGCGCCTCGACCTTAGCGGCGTGGGCCAGGTGTCCGGCAGCGTGCGGCTTGGCGACGACCGTGATGCTCATGGCAAAGCAGCCGCCTGGTGGGGAGCAGGGATGCCGGAGAGGACGCTCGGATGGAGGCGAGGCCGATACCCGGCCGCCAGTGTCCGCAGGGTTGATGGCGGTGTGAGGAGCTGTGCGCAGCCTGGCTCGACAACCGCCGCCAGGTAGCCCGATGGCGTCCAGGGCCGCACGGACCCGGCGGCCACGACGAAGCTATGCTCCCCCATGCCGACCATCGCACCGTTGGGCAGCCCCGAAATCGGTCCATCAAGTGGATGCACGCGCTTCTCGCGTCCGAGCAGACGTTCACCATGGAGTATGGCGTCCAGCTCCGCTGCCTTCGGCGCGAGGCCGCCGTTGCCGTTGGCCCAGGCCGCACGGAACGCCTTCGCCTCCTTCCTGCGGCACTCGAAGCATGGACGATGGCCGGCGGCGAGCGCGGTGGCCTCGTCAAGGAAGAACAACTCCGTCCAGCTCCCCAGCGCCATGACCGTCCGCCGCCGGCCCCTGAAGTCGCAAAGGCAGACCAGCCAGCTTTTGCTGGCCCAGCGCCTCTTGAGCGTGCGGGTGGCAGGGTCGTGCAGAATGCCGCGGTTGCCCGTGAACAGGCCACGAGAGGGCACGGCGATAATCTCGCCGAACGGCGTCACACGGTTCTGCAGCGGCATCTGGCATCCCTGTTCGTGAATCCGGTATCGCAGCACTGTAGGGATGGTCGCACTCCGGGTCTTGCTCTTGAACCGGAATGGGGAGCGATCTGGATTTCATCGCAGGACTCGGAGTGTTAGATTGGTTTTCGGGTTCCATGTGACCGTCATTGCCACAAG
>CAXSEX010000308.1:3489-5887 GCA_964236415.1 uncultured Acetobacteraceae bacterium
TCGTCGATGGCTACGCCCGTGAAGCTACCCACTGCAAGCGAACCGGACAGCCGCCGAGCGGTCCCCCGCAGCGTCAATGTCACGCCATCAGATCCCCCGCGGTTCGGGCCTGAAGTTGCGCGGGCGAGGGTGCTGGCTGCCTTGGGCGAGCTGGTCGATGCCGGTCTTGGAACATGGTCGGAGCGCGATGATGGTCTGACCGAGCTCCACATGCTGAGTGGCGAGCGGTGGTTGCTTGCCGATGACGGAGTGACGCGTCTCGCTTGATGCGCGCCGCTCCAAGCCGCTTGCCTGCACTCATGTTCGGATCTGAAAACAAGACCCGGAGTGCAGAGGGTCAGGTCGTGCGGCATGGTCGCGGCAGATGAAAATTGCGGGTGGGCTCTGTCCTTTCCCGCCCAGCCAAAGAGCAAGGAATTCATCATGAAATCCATAGCTCATGACCGTACTGTCGAGGTGTTGCGCTTCAGCTTTGGCGATACGAGGCTTGGGCTCGCACTCGTCGCCCTCAGCGGCCGGGGCGTCGCCGCGATCCTGCTCGGCGACGCTCGGCTGCGGCTCCGGCGCGAACTGGCGGGTGCCTTCCTGGACGCGCGGTTGATCGAGGACGAGGCCGGGCTTGCCGGGGTTGTCGCGAAGGTCGCCGCCCTCGTCGATGCGCCGCATCTCGGGCTGGACCTGCCGCTCGATCTGCGCGGCTCGGAACTGGAGCTGGCGGTGTGGGCGGCGCTGCGTGCCATCCCTTCGGGCGAGACCCGCAGCTACGGCGCGCTCGCCAAGACGCTGCCCGTGACGGCCGCCGCCCAGGAGGTGGGTGCGGCCTGCGCAGCCAACGTGCTGGCCGTGGCCGTCCCGTGTCACCGCGTGGTGAAGACGGACGGATCGATCTCGGGATACCGCTGGGGCGTGCAGCGCAAGCGCCGGCTCATCAACATGGAGGGCGCAGCGTGAGCGCCATGTTGCCAACAGGTCGTCCGACTGCGATCGGTTGGCGGGGCGAGTGGCCGGCAAGACAGGGCTTCCGGCCGTCGCCTATGTTGGCCTGAACGGTCGCCCCGAACTTCCAGCCCGAGGCGGACCGGCGAGGACATCTCAAGGTGCCGGCGTGTCGCGGGACCAGCGAGCACGATCTTGCGAACGGCGCCCGTCGGCCCCGACGTTCCGGCGGGCGCCACAGCGGCACCTCTCCGAATTGAGAACAAGAACCGGAGCGCCGTACCTCTTGGGGCGTGGCACCTGCACAGGTGTAGCCGCCTCAGGAGTCCCACGATGAACGCACCCTTGAACGCCAATGTCGCCTTCCTGGCGAAGTTCGGCGTCGGCCAGCCGGTTTTCCAGTAGCGCAGCACGGAGGATCACCATGACGAAATTCGGCTCATCGCAGCCTGTTCGCCGCATCGAGGATCCGTGCCTATTGCAGGGCCGTGGCCGCTACACCGACGACATCACGCCACCCAACACGCTCTTCGGCGCCGTCGTGCGCAGCCCGCACGCAGCGGCGCGGATCGCCTCGATTGACACCGGCGCCGCTCGGGCCGTGCCGGGGGTGCTCGGGATCTACACCAGCGCTGACCTCGAGGCGGACGAGATCGGCCCTATCCCATGCGCGGTGCCGCTCACGAACCGCGACGGCACGATGCGCCACGACACGCCACGGCCCGCGCTTGCCAAGGGCATGGTGCGTCACGTGGGCGACCCCGTGGCGTTCGTGGTCTGCGAGACGGCGGCAGGGGCGCGCGACGCGGCCGAGGTTGTAATCGTCGAGTATGACGTCCAGCCCTCGGTCAGCAATTTGCGGGCAGCGGCGGAGCCGGGCGCCCCGCTCGTGTGGCCGGGCGCGCCAGGCAACGTCTGCTTCGACTGGGAAACCGGTGACAAGGGCCAGGTTGACGCGCTGTTCGCCTCGGCCGCACATGTGACGCGGATCGAGGTCGTGAACAACCGGGTCGTGGTGGCCAGCATGGAGGCGCGGGTCGCGCTCGCCGAGTATGACGCCGACGGCGGCGGCCGCTGGACGCTGCACACCAACTCGCAGGGCGTTTGGGTCCTCAAGGATCAGCTCGCGCAGGCGGTGTTCAAGGTTGAGCCCGAGCGGTTCCGCGTCGTCACGAACGATGTCGGCGGCGCCTTCGGCATGAAGAGCTTCCTCTACCCCGAGCAGGTGCTCACGTGCTACGCGACGTGGAAGCTTGGCCGCCCGGTGAAGTGGACATCGGATCGCAGCGAAGCGTTCCTGTCCGACGCGCACGGGCGCGACAACGTGACGACGGGCGAACTGGCGATAGACGGAGATGGGAGGGTGTTGGCGCTCCGCTCTCGCAACATGGCCAACATGGGCGCCTACCTGTCCACCTATGCGCCCGCGATCCCGACGGTGGCCGGTTCCAAGGTTCTGGCC
>CAXSEX010000309.1:0-5881 GCA_964236415.1 uncultured Acetobacteraceae bacterium
CACCACGCCGAGGTCGTGGGTGATCAGGATGATCGCCATGCCGGACTGCGCCTGCAAGTCGCGCAGCAGGTCCAGGATCTGCGCCTGCACCGTCACGTCCAGCGCCGTCGTCGGCTCGTCGGCGATCAGCAGGTCCGGGTCGCACGACAGCGCCATCGCGATCATCACCCGTTGCCGCATGCCGCCGCTCATCTGGTGCGGGTAGTCGTCGAACCGGCGCGCCGCCCCGGGGATGCGCACCCGGTCGAGCGCCGCGACGCCCCGGACGCGCAACGCGGCCTTGGACGCGCCGGGGTCGTGGGCGCGCATCGCTTCGGTGATCTGGTCGCCCACGGTGAACACCGGATTGAGGCTGGTCATCGGCTCCTGGAAGATCATGCCGATGCGCTTGCCGCGCACCGCGCGCATGGCCCGGGGAGCCAAGGCCAGCAGGTCCTGCCCGTCGAACAGGACTTGGCCCGCCGCCACCCGCCCCGGCGACGGCACCAGGCGCATGACGGACAGCGACAGCATGCTCTTGCCGCAGCCGCTTTCGCCCACGATGCCGAGCGTCTTGCCGCGCGCCACGGACAGGCTCACCCCATCCACCGCCGGCACGTCGCCGGACGGGCTGCGGAACACCGTGCGCAACCCGTCGATCTGCAGGAGGTCAGCCACTCAGGAGCGGTAGTCGGGCCGGTCGTGCTCCACCAGGCGCAGGCAGCTTTCCCACATCATCTCGTAATGTTTCAGGCCGTCTTCGCGGTTGAACTGCTCCGCCGTGTGCAGGCGCACCGCCTCCGGCGGCGTCACCAGTTCGGCCCCGCCTGCCAACGCCGCGACCTGCGCCTGACAGGCGCGCTCAAGGTAGTAGATGTTGTTGAACGCTTCCGGGATGGTGCGCCCAGCAACCAGCAGCCCGTGGTTCTGCAGGATCATCGCCCGGTGCCCGCCGAGGTCGGCCACCAACCGCTCCCGCTCGTCCAGGTCGAGCGCGATGCCCTCATAGCCGTGGTAGGCCAGGTGCCCGTAGAACTTCAGCGCATGCTGGCTGATCGGCAGCAGGCCGTGCTTTTGCGCCGCGACTGCCATGCCGGCCGCGGTATGGGTGTGAATGACGCAAGATAGGTCATGCCGGGCCATGTGGATGGCCGAGTGGATGCAGAACCCGGCCGCATTGACCCGGCGTGATTGCTGGCCGTCCTCGACGATGTTGCCGTCGTAGTCGATCTTCACCAGGTCCGACGCGCGCATCTCATGAAACATCACGCCGTACTGGTTGATCAGGAAATGGTTCTCCGGCCCCGGCAGCCGCGCGCTGATGTGCGTGTAGATCAGGTCGGTCATCCGGTGGTGCGCGACGAGCCGGTACAGCGCCGCCAGGTCGCAGCGGACCTTCCACTCCGCATCCGAGACGCCGGACAGCGATGCGGGCAGGGCGGCAATGTTCATGGCGGGCCTCTTGTTGGAACCTGCCGATACTCCGCCGCGGGACCCGGCTTGGTCAAGCGGCGACCTGTCAGGGCTGCAATGATGCCGAATCACGCGGCGGCCATCACAGGCCGTTGCGGATAGGCGCACAAGGCCCGCCCCGTCCCAGCCAGGACCTTTGATGGAACGTCGCTCCGCGAGTCTAAAATTATAGCAATGTGTAAAAAATACACTTCTCCTCTATCAACCTTTAAGATAGTTAGATCGTTCAAGATAAAGGAATGAGCGAGGCGAACTTAATGCTGAGCGCGACACGCCGCACGTTTTGCGTTCTTAATTACGTTTTGCAAACAAATTACATGTGACCACGCCTAGCCCTAACTTTAATTAAAAATTTTGCAGTATTTCTTATAGATCATCTGTAGAAAAACAGAACAGCAATGTTGTTTGTTTGATGGCAAGTCAAAATCTAGGCCATCAACCATCCCTGACCTTAAACATATATACTGATACTCACCGGAGAGAGTGCATGCTGCGTCGCGCCATCGGCCAGGATAACGCGCCAACATCGGACCGCGACAACCTAAGTCCTGACTTGGATGCGGCCCCGACTCAGGGAACGTTTCCCCTCACGATGGAGAGCGGAGCACCGTCAGGACTCACCTTCATCAACAGCTTCAGCCCCGAAGTGACCCAGCAATACCGCAATGCCGTTCTGGCCGCTGAAGTCGATTTGCAGAGTAAGATCGCCAATACAGTGACTTTCCACGTCGAGTTCGATTTCAAGCCGCTCAACGGCTTTTCTGGCACCAACAGCTTTTCGGTGTTCGAGGTCAGCTATGCCGACCTCAAGGCCGCGCTGACCAAGCACGCGACGACCGCCGATGATGTCGCCGCCGTGGCCTCGCTCCCTTCCATTGATCCCTCCCATGGAGCAGGCTTCACCGTCTCTGGCGGCCTGGCGCAGATCCTTGGCCTTGCCCCCGCCAGCAGCAGTATCGACGACGCGGTCATTCTGAACAGCAGGCTTCCATGGACTTACGGCGCAGACGCCGTGGGTGTCATCGAGCACGAGATGACCGAAGGGCTTATGGGGCGCATCGGCGGATTGGGCCTGACCAGCGCAGGAAACTGGGGGCCGCTCGACCTGTTCCGCTACTCGTCGCCGGGGATGCGCGATTACTCAGGCGGCGCGGACGGGCAGCCTGCCTATTTTTCGGCGGATGGCACGACCCTGCTGGCAAGGTTCCACAACGCCTTCGGCACCGGGACATTTGACGGCCAGGATTTCGGCGATTGGGACAGGACCACGGGCGACGCCTTCGGTCCCGGAGGGCCTGGATCGCCCGGGCAACTCACGGCCACTGATCTGCGTGTCCTGGATATCCTGGGCTGGACCCCGGCAACGTCAAGCAGTCCGCCGGGAACAACGCCATCGGCCGGCGCGTTTGTATCCTGCGTGGACACGACGACAAATCAGCGCGGCACCATCATCATGGACCCCGCCTCGATTTCAGGACCCAGCTACCTCAAGAACCAGTATATCTATGCCGGCTCCGACAACATGGTCTTTTCGACGCAAACGCCCGACGTGTTCATCCATTCCGGAAGCGGCAACGACGCCATCCAGGTCGCGAGCGGTCGGAACGTGCTGGATGGCGGATTGGGCTCGAACTTCCTAACCGGCGGGACCGGCCAAGACACCTTCTTCACCGACGCGCGCACGCCAGGCGTGGTCTGGAACACCATCCGCAACTTCCATGCTGGCGACGCCGCGACCTTGTGGGGCTTTGCCAAGGGGGTGAGTGCCTATCATTGGGACACGGCGCTGGCCGGCGCTGCCGGGTCGCAGGGCGCGACGCTGCGGGCCAACATCGCCGGGGGCGCCGGCCGGACCGGAAGCGGCATCGACGCGAGCATAACCTTTACCGGCTTGTCCCTGCAGCAAGCTCACAGCCTTCAAGTCACCACCGGGACGCAGGCCGGCAACCCTTACCTTTACGTCTATAATCCCGGCGTGTGATTTGGCTGGCGCATAAGGGCGCCAGCGGCCGGGTCAGTGGATCTCCCCGGCCCTTTGCACCGCGGCCCGCAGCATGGCCGGGCTGAAATCGGCGCTGGCGCAAACGTCGAGGATGACCTTCTCGCGCCGGGTCGACAGGGCGATGGCGTCCGGCAACTTGCGCACTGCCTCGGCGGGGACGACGACCGCGCCGTGGAGGTCCGCATGCACGACGTCGTCGTGCACGACGCTCATGCCGAACACGTTCACCGGCTTGCCGAAGTCCACCATGTGGACGTGGGCGTGGCTGGGGCCGATCCGCCCGCCGATGATCTGGAAGCCCGGCGCGAACATGTCGCAGTCACGGAAGGAGCCGTTGGTCACGCACCCCGTGGCGCCCAGCGCCTTGTGCACCGTGGAATGCACCTCGCCTCACCATGCGCCATAGCCGGGCCGGTCATCCAGATCCTGCAGCACCACGACGGTCGGGAACTGCGCATCGGCCACGTAGTCATACCAATCCAGGCGGCTGACAACGGGGCCGCGGGGCGCCTCCTTTGCGCGGATCATGCCGACGCGGGCGACGCCGACCATGGGCGGCAGCTTGCGGTCCACGGCAACCATCGGCTCCAGGGTGAAGCCGAACGCCCGGCGCTCCGGCGCCACGATCTCAAGGCCGTTGCAGATCGTGGGCGTATCCCATTGCTGCAGCACCTTGAGGTCATCGGGCGAGTAGAGCGCAGTCGTCATGAGCCCCCTCCACGCGCTTGCGGAGCCGCCGGATCAGCGACGGACAATGGCCTTTTCCTGACCCCACTTCTCGGGACAGCGGATGCGGAACGGCCCGTCCACAAGGTATTCGAAGGATTTTCGCTTGGGATCGTCGTCGGCGGCCCGCCAAGCTTGGATCGTACCGCCGTAGTACGCCTCCTCGGCACGCGCCGCGTGCAGGTAGATGCGACCGCCGATAGCCTCCTCGGCCACCTCGTCCGTCACCGGCCAGGTGCCGGTTTCGTAACGGGTCGGCTCAGGGCCGACCCGCTTGTTGCGCTGTCCTTGTTTACACAGCAGATGCAGGTCAACGACCAACTGCCGACACTCCCAACAGAATGCAGCCACCGGCGCATCCTGGAACCCATGCTCCGATCTTGCCGATGGTCAGGCCGCCGCGACGGCCCGGCGTGCCATTACGCCGATTAGATGGGCACGATACTCCGGACTGGCGTGGATGTCGCCGTTCAACCCGTCGGCCGGCGTTGTAATTCCCGTGATCGCATCAGGGGAAAAGTCCTTGGACAGCGCCTCCTCCATCGCGGTGTGACGGAACACACCGCCTTGCCCAGCCCCGGTGATGGCGACCCGCACGCCCGCGGCGGTCTTGGCGACGAACACGCCGACCATGGCGTAGCGCGAGGCAGGGTTGCGGAACTTCTCGTAGTTCGACTTCTCCGCACGGGGGAACTCGACGGCGGTGATCAGCTCGCCCGGCTCCAGCGCCGTGGTGAACATGCCCTGGAAGAAGTCGTCCGCCGCGATGCTGCGATGGTCGGTGTGGATCGTGGCGCCCAAGGCCAGCACCGCCGCCGGGTAGCAGGCGGACGGGTCGTTGTTGGCGAGCGAGCCGCCCATCGTGCCGCGGTGCCGCACCTGGGTGTCGCCGATGAGGGACGCCATCTTGGCCAGGCCCGGAACCAGCCGCTGCACGTCGGGCGACGACTCGATCTGATGATGCGTGCTCATCGCCTTGATCGTCACCGTGTTGCCGTCCGCCTTGATGCCTGTGAGGCCCAGCTTCGACAGATCAACGATCACGCTCGGCTTGTTGAGCCGCTGCTTCAGCACCGGGATGAAGGTCTGGCCGCCGGCAAGCGCCTTGGCTTCCATGTCCGCACCCAGCGCCTTCACGGCTTCGGGGATGGAGGACGGCTTCGTGTAATTGAAATCATACATGCTCGGGGTTCCTACTCGGCCGCCATGCGCGGCTGGTTGGCTTGGATGATCGACCAGATTTTCTGCGGCGTCGCCGGCATGTCCAGGTGCCGCACGCCGTAATCACGCAGCGCGTCCACCACGGCGTTGATGACGGAGGGCGGGCAGCCGATGGCCCCCGTCTCGCCCACGCCCTTCGACCCCAAGGGGTTGTGCGTGCACAGCGTGTTCTGGGTCGAGGTGACCATGGGCGGGAAGTCATGCGCCCGGGGCATCTGGTAGTCCATGAAGGAGCCGGTCACCAGTTGCGCCTCGCTGTCATAGACCGCGTTCTCCATCAGCGCCTGGCCGATACCCTGGGCCAGCCCGCCCTGCACCTGCCCTTCCACGATCATCGGGTTGATGACCCGGCCCACGTCATCGACCGCCACCATGTTCGCCACGGTGACGGTCCCGGTGTCGGCGTCGATTTCCACCTCGCAGATGTGGCAACCGCCGGGGAAGGTGAAGTTCTTGGGATCGTAGAACGCGGTCTCGTCC
>CAXSEX010000310.1:0-5880 GCA_964236415.1 uncultured Acetobacteraceae bacterium
CCTGCTGGCCGCCGGCGGCCTGTATGCCCGCATGTGGGCGCTGCAAATTGAGCAGGGCGAGGTGCCCGGGCCGGAGGCGGCACAACCGATGCCAAGCGCGGCAATGCCAAACGCGGCGGTGCCTGAGACGGTCGCGGCGCAGTAGCCGCGGGCCGACTGCCCATCCGCCAACCATCTGAACAGGAGCGATCCCATGCCGCACGACGGCGACCACGCCTCCCCCGAGACCCCGGCCGACCTGAGCCATGCCGGCGCTATCGTTGACAAGGCCATCGAGTACATGACCGGGCAGAACCTCAGCCCGCTTTCGGTCGCCTCGGCCCTGCTCGGCGGCTCGCTCGGCCTGCTGGCGCGCACCATGAGCGACGAGGCCATCGTGCAGGTCCTGCAGAACGCCATGTCCAGCGTGCGGTCGGGCGAACTGCGGGCGGAGTACGGCCCGCACGGGGGCACGTCGGGCCACGCCTGAGCGTCGCCGGGTTGACGCGGCCGCCGGGTGCCGGCATAAGCCGCGTTTGAGCCGCTGGGGCTTTGCCCTGTGCGGCGTTTCCATTTCGAGGGTTTCCGATGTCTCGTCGCTGCCAGTTCACGGGCAAGGGTGTGCAGTCTGGCAACAACGTCAGCCATGCGAACAACAAGACCCGCCGCCGCTTCCTGCCCAACATGCAGCACACGTCGCTGCTGTCGGACATCCTGGGCACCACGGTGCGCGTGCGGCTGACGACCCACGCCATCCGCACCATCGAGCACAATGGCGGCCTCGACGCCTTCCTGCTGGGCACGCCGAACCGGCGCCTGCCGGAGGAGGCACAGGTGCTGAAGCGCCGCATCACCCGGTCGCAAGCCAAGCGCGCCGCCGCCCAGCCCACCGCCTGACGGGTTCGTGGCGACGGTGAAGGCCCGCTTCGGCGGGCTTTTTTTGTGCCGTGCCCGCCGGTGGTAGGTTCAGCGTTCAAGCGGCTGCGCCGCCGCAGGCAGGCCGCTCGCCAGGGCCGCCAGGCCGCGGCGCCCTCCTTCACCGTGCGGCTGCCGGATGGCCGGGTGATCGCCATCGAGGAATACGGCGACCCGGCGGGACCCACGGTGCTGTATTTCCATGGCTGGCCGGCGTCGCGGCTGGAAGCCGGGCTGATCCCGGATTTGCCGGTCCGCCTGCTGGCGCTTGACCGGCCGGGCTACGGGCGGTCTTCGCCGCATCCAGGCCGGACCCTGCTGGATTGGCCGCGGGACGTGGCCGATGTCGCGGACCGGCTCGGCTTGGAACGATTTCACGTCATCGGCTTGTCGGGCGGGGCGCCTTACGCGGTCGCCTGTGCCTATGCCCTGCCGCAGCGGGTGCGGGGCGCGGCGCTGGTCTGCCCGGTGCCGCCGGCGCACGGCATCCATCCACGCGCTTCCGGGGTCGGCCTCCTATACCGCTTGGGGCGCCATCCAGTGCTGGCGCACCGCCTGTTCAGCATCATGCGCCCGCTGCTGCGGCGCCGGGTCATCACGCCGCGCACCCTGGTGGGTGGCTCGTTGCCGGCGGCCGACCGCGAATGCCTGGACCGTCACACCCTGTCCGGCCTTGCCCGGGTCTGGCGGGAGGGGATTGGGCGCAGCGTGCAGGGCGCGCTGTCCGACGCCGGGATCTACGCCCGGGATTGGCAGGTTCCGTTGGGTGCGATCACCGTGTCCGTCGATCTCTGGTATGGCAGCGAGGATTCGCTGATCCCTATGCACGCCCTGGCGCCGCTTGAGGCGATGCCCGGCCTGCGCCTGCATGTGGTGCCGGGAGAGGGCCACTACTCCCTGGCGATCCGCCACGCGGCCCACATCCTGCGGCAACTGACGGGGGACGCGCAGGCTGCACTCGCCTGACGCTTTGCAGGCCGTAGCGACAAAGGCAGGATGGTGGGCAGCATTCATGCCTGAAGCGGAGCCGCCCCAAGATGCCCCGTCGCCCTTCCCAGCTTCATGCCCTGCTTTCCCTCGGGACCGCCCTCCTGTGTACCGCAAGCTGCGCGTCGCAGCAGGCCGGCCCTTCGGGCCAAGCGCGCCAGCAGCCCTTGCAAATCCCCGTCACCGACGCGGGCGGGACACAGCGCCTCCTGCAAGCGCGCGTGTGCTACCCGGCGGTCGGCGGCAGCCCGGCGCGGCTTGTGGTGATCGCCCATGGCTCGCCGCCTTCCGCCTCTGCCCGTCCAATCATGCAGCTCGGGCGCTGCGACGGGGAAGCGGCGCAGTGGTTCACCTCCCGTGGCTATGCCGTCGTCTTCGCGCTCCGGCGCGGCTACGGCGCCACGGGCGGCGATTGGGCCGAGAGCTACGGTGGGTGCGCGCAGGCGGACTACGCCCATGCCGGCCTTGAAACGGCGCGCGACATCGCGGCCACCGTGGATTTCGCGACAACGCTGCCCGGCATCCGCCCGAACGGCGCCGTAGTGGTCGGGCAGTCCGCCGGCGGCTGGGGCGCCATCGCCTATGACAGCCAGCCGCATCCCAAGGTGTCCGCTTTTGTCGCGATGGCCGGCGGGCGCGGCGGGCATGAGGACCAAGTGCCGAGCCGGAACTGCCGCCCGGAGCAGCTGGCCGAGGCCGCCGGGCGCTTTGGCGCGACGGCTGCAACGCCGATGCTATGGGTTTATGCGGCCAACGACAGCTACTTCGCCCCGCCCATCGCAGACACGCTGCACCGGGCCTTCACGGCCGCAGGCGGCAGGGCGGCGCTGGAGCAGCCTGGACCCTACGACGGTGACGGCCACCGGCTGTTCTTCGGGTCGGGCGGCTCGGCGATTTGGGGGCCAATGGTCGAACGCTACCTTGCCCAACAGGGGGCGTGACCGCGCTTAAACGACCTGCGGCGCCCGCTCGGCCATCGCACGGCCCCAGGCGCGCGCCGCGTCCTCGTCGAACAGTTCGGCCAGCTTCTTCATCACGGTGCCGCCCAGTTCCTCCGCATCGACGATGGTCACGGCCCGGCGGTAGTACCGCGTCACGTCGTGGCCGATGCCGATGGCGATCAGCTCGATGGCTTCCCGGCCCTCGATCTCCCGGATCACCTCGCGCAGGTGCTTTTCCAGGTAGTTGCCGGGGTTGACCGACAACGTGCTGTCGTCCACCGGGGCGCCGTCGCTGATGACCATCAAGATGCGCCGATGCTCGGGCCGCGACATCAGGCGGCGGTAAGCCCAGAGCAGCGCCTCCCCGTCGATGTTCTCCTTGAGTAAGCCTTCCCGCAGCATCAGCCCCAGGTTCTTGCGCGCCCGGCGCCACGGCGCGTCGGCGGACTTGTAGATGATGTGGCGCAGGTCGTTGAGCCGCCCGGGGTTGCGCGGCTTGCCCTCCGAAACCCAACGCTCGCGGCTGTGCCCGCCCTTCCAGGCGCGGGTGGTGAAGCCCAGCACCTCCACCTTGACCGCGCAACGCTCCAGAGTGCGGGCCAGGATGTCGCCGCACATGGCGGCCACCGTGATCGGCCGGCCGCGCATGCTGCCGGAGTTGTCGATCAGCAGGGTCACCACCGTGTCGCGGAAGTCCGTTTCCCGCTCCCGCTTGTAGGACAGGGACAGCATGGGATTGACGATCACGCGAGCCAGGCGCCCTGCGTCCAGCATACCCTCGTCCAGGTCGAACTCCCACGCCCGGGTCTGCTGCGCCAGCAGCCGGCGCTGCAAGCGGTTGGCGAGCTTGCTGACCACGCCTTGCAGGTGCTGCAACTGCTGGTCAAGCTGCTGGCGCAGCCGGGCCAGCTCCTCGGGGTCGCACAGGTCCTCGGCGTCCGTTTCCTCGTCGTGAGTGCGGGAAAAGGCGCGGTAGGCCGTGTGGTCGTCGGGCACGGGCTTCTCGCGCCGGGTCTGCGGGCCACCGGGCCGGTCGTCGCCCTCGGCCGCGGCGGCGTCCTCCTCGGCGTCGTCCTCGCCCTCGTCCTCCGTGGCCTCGCCCTGCATCTGCTCGGGCTGCGCGCCCATGGAGCTGTCGGTGTCGGCCTGCGTGTCGCCGTCCGTCTGCTCCGCGTCCTGCGACCCGGCCTGCTCGCCGCCGTCCTCGCCCTCGTCCGTCTGGTCGTCGGGTTCGGCCTCGACCTCGGCTTCCGCCAGGTTCAGCGCGGCGAGCAGCTTGCGCGCGGCCCGGGTGAACCGCGCCTGGTCGTTCTGCGTGGACGCCATCTCGGACAGCGCGCCCTCCGCATCGTCGCCCAGGGTGCCGCGCCAGCTTTCCAGGATGCGCGCCGCGGCGGGCGGCACCGGCTCCCCCGACATGCGCTCCCGCGCCAGGAGCGACAGCGCCGCCGGCAGCGGCAGCTGGTCCTTGCGCGTCATGCGGTCGTAGCCTTCGGCCTCGCACTCGTCGCACAGCCGGGCGCGGATGTTGGCGGCGACGCCGGCCATGTGCGTCGTGCCGACCACCTCGACCCGGGCCTGCTCCAGCGCGTCGTACACGTCCTTCGCTTCGCGCTGGCCGGGGCTGCGGGCGGCGTGCACGGCGTCGTCGTGGTGGCGCAGGCGCAACGCCACGCTGTCGGCGGCGCCGCGCAGCTTGGCCATCTCGGCCGCCGGCAAGGCCCGGGTCGGCAGCGGCAGGCGGGCGCGCTTGCCGACGAGGCCGCTCGGGCCGGGCTGGAAGGCGACCTGCACTTCCGGCACCTGCGCAATGGCCCGCAGCACGCCGGCGGTGGCGCGCTTGAAGTCCTCGGTGCGCGAGTTGTCCTTGGAACCGCTCATAGGCCCTTGCGCGGCGCCAGCAGGCCGGTCGGCAGTTCCTCGTTGAAGCAGCGCTGGTAGTACTCCGCGACCGTGCTGCGCTCCGCCTCGTCGCACTTGTTGAGGAAGGTCAGGCGGAACGCGAAGCCGACATCCTTGAAAATGCGCGTGTTCTCCGCCCAGGTGATCACCGTGCGCGGACTCATCACCGTGGAAATGTCGCCGTTGATGAACCCGGCGCGCGTCAGGTCCGCCAGCGCCACCATGCTCTCGATCCGCTTGCGCGCCGGCTTGTCACCGGGGTCGATGCCCATCTTGGCCAGCACGATCCCGGTTTCCTGCGCGTGCGGCAGGTAGTTCAGCGTGGCGACGATGTTCCAGCGGTCCATCTGGCCCTGGTTGATCTGCTGCGTGCCGTGATACAGCCCGGTGGTGTCGCCCAGGCCCACGGTGTTGGCCGTGGCGAACAGCCGGAAGCTCTGGTGCGGGCGGATCACGCGGTTCTGATCCAAGAGCGTCAGCCGGCCTTCCACCTCCAGCACCCGCTGGATCACGAACATCACGTCCGGGCGCCCGGCGTCGTACTCGTCGAACACCAGCGCGCAGGCGTGCTGCAAGGCCCAGGGCAGGATGCCTTCGCGAAACTCGGTGATCTGCTTGCCGTCCTTGAGGACGATGGCGTCCTTGCCGATCAGGTCGATGCGGCTGATGTGGCTGTCGAGGTTGACCCGGATGCAGGGCCAGTTCAGCCGCGCCGCCACCTGCTCGATGTGCGTGCTCTTGCCGGTGCCGTGGTAGCCCTGGATCAGCACCCGGCGGTTGGCGCCGAAGCCGGCCAGGATCGCCAGCGTGGTCTCGCGGTCGAACTTATACGTCGCGTCGATCTCGGGAACGTGCTCGGTCGGCACGGAAAAGGCCGGCACGTCCATATCGACATCAAGGCCGAACGCCTCCCGCGCATTCACCGTCGTGTCCGGGACACTGATGGCCGAGGTGGGGGTGGAACGGGCGTTGGCGAGTGCGGCGATGTCGTTCATAGGCCTTGGGGTCCTGTGCAGTGCTCCGCGGTGCAGCGAGCCGGGCGGCGGAAACTAGCCCCGTTCGGGGCGGTTGCGAAAGCCTATCCGGTCGCGGCCATCCGGGGTTCGGCAGTCAGATGTTGCCGCACTGCGGCATAAGCAAGGTTGATTGTCTTCAG
>CAXSEX010000311.1:0-1688 GCA_964236415.1 uncultured Acetobacteraceae bacterium
CTGCCGAACCAGGACGAGGTCTTCCCCGACCGCGACCACTTCGGCCGCATCTTCTTCAACCAGGCCCGCATGTCCGCCCAGGGCATCCCGCAGATCGCCGTGGTCATGGGCTCCTGCACCGCCGGCGGCGCCTACGTCCCCGCCATGTCCGACGAAAGCATCATCGTCCGCAACCAGGGCACCATCTTCCTCGCCGGCCCCCCGCTCGTGAAAGCCGCCACCGGCGAGATCGTCACCGCCGAGGACCTGGGCGGCGGCGACCTGCACAGCCGCACCTCCGGCGTCACCGACCACCTGGCCGAAACCGACCGCCACGCCCTCGGCATCGCCCGCCGCATCGTCGGCGCCCTCAACACCACCAAGCGCCCCACGCTCGACATCGCCGCCCCCCGTGCGCCCCTCCACCCCGCCAGCGACCTCTACGGCATCGTCCCTGCCGACAGCCGCGAACCCTACGACGTCCGCGACCTCATCGCCCGCATCACCGACAACTCCGAGCTTGACGAGTTCAAGCGCCTCTACGGCCCCACCCTCGTCACCGGCTTCGCCCGCATCTGGGGCTACCCCGTCGGCATCGTCGCCAACAACGGCATCCTGTTCAGCGAAAGCGCGCAGAAGGGGGCGCATTTCATCGAGCTGTGCGCCCAGCGTGGCATCCCCCTGGTATTCCTGCAGAATATCACCGGATTCATGGTCGGCCGGAAGTATGAGAGCGGCGGCATCGCCAAGGACGGCGCCAAGATGGTGACGGCTGTGGCCACCGCGGCCGTGCCAAAGTTCACCGTCGTGGTGGGCGGCAGCTTCGGCGCCGGCAACTACGGCATGTGCGGCCGGGCCTTTTCGCCGCGCTTCCTGTGGATGTGGCCCAATGCCCGCATCTCCGTCATGGGCGGCGTGCAAGCGGCGTCAGTGCTTGCCACGCTACGGCGGGACAACCTGGAAGCGCAGGGCAAGGCTTGGTCGGCGGAGGAAGAAGCCGCCTTCAAGGCACCCATCGAGGCGCAGTACGAGGCGCAGGGCAACCCCTACTATTCCAGCGCCCGGCTATGGGACGACGGCGTGATCGACCCGGCCGACACCCGCATGGTGCTCGGCCTCGGCCTGTCCGCCAGCCTGAACGCGCCCATCGAGCCGTGGGCCGAGCAGCGAAGAGCCGCCGGCGGCCTCGGCCTGTTCCGGATGTGACCGGCATGTTCGACACGATCCTGATCGCCAACCGCGGGGAGATCGCCTGCCGGGTGATCCGCACGGCCCGGCGGCTCGGCATCCGCACGGTGGCGGTGTACTCGGAGGCGGACGCGGACGCGCTGCACGCCGCCATGGCGGACACCGCCATTCTGATCGGCCCGGCGCCGGCGCGGGACAGCTACTTAGACGCGGCCCGCATCCTCGACGCGGCCCGTCGCTCCGGCGCACAGGCCATCCATCCCGGTTATGGCTTTCTCAGCGAGAACGCCGAGTTCGCCGCCGCCTGCGCCGCTGCCGGCATCCTGTTCATCGGCCCGCCGCCCGAAGCGATCCGCGCGATGGGCAGCAAGTCGGCCGCCAAAACGCTGATGCAGCGGGCCGGCGTGCCGCTGGTGCCGGGCTACCACGGCGCGGACCAGGACCAAGCGCACCTGGCAAGCGAGGCCGCGCGCATCGGCTTCCCGGTGCTGATCAAGGCCAGCGCCGGCGGCGGCGGCAAG
>CAXSEX010000311.1:1698-5878 GCA_964236415.1 uncultured Acetobacteraceae bacterium
CCCATGGCCATGTCGTGAGCCTGTTCGAGCGCGACTGCTCGATCCAGCGCCGGCACCAGAAGGTGATCGAGGAGGCGCCGGCCCCCGGAATGGACCCGGCGCGCCGCGCCAGCATGGGGGAGGCCGCCTGCGCCGCCGCCCGGGCCATCGGCTACGTCGGCGCGGGGACCGTCGAGTTCATCGTCGAGGGTGATGACTTCTACTTCATGGAGATGAACACCCGGCTGCAGGTCGAGCACCCCGTCACCGAGATGATCACCGGGCAGGACCTGGTGGAGTGGCAGTTGCTGGTCGCCAGCGGCGCGCCCTTGCCCTTGCCGCAGGACCAGCTACGCATCTGCGGCCACGCCATCGAAGCCCGGGTTTATGCCGAGGACCCTGACCGCGACTTCATGCCGGCCGTGGGCACGCTGACCCACCTGCACCCCCCGGTCGAGGACGCGCATGTGCGGGTCGATACCGGCGTGCGGCCCGGCGATGCCATCGGCGTCCACTACGACCCGATGATCGCCAAGCTGATCGTGTGGGACCGCGACCGGCCGGCAGCGGTGCGCCGGCTCGCGCGTGCCCTGTCGGAGTACCAAGTGGTCGGCGTGCAGACCAACCTCGGCCTGCTGCGCCGCATCGCCGCCCATCCGGCATTCGGCGCGGCCGAACTGGACACCGGGTTCATCGGGCGGCACGGCGCCGAGCTGCTGCCGCCGCGCGAGCCGGCCCCGTCGGCGGCGCTGGCCGCCGCGGCCCTGCGCGTGCTGCAGGACCGGGCGGAGGCGGCGGCGGGAAGCCATGACCCGTTCTCGCCTTGGAACCTGCCGACCGCCTGGCGGATGAACGGCGACGGCTACCAGGATATGCTGCTGGCGGAGGGCGACGCCGTTCACGCCGTGCGCGCCCATTCCTGTCCGGACGGCTCGGTTCGGCTCGACCTGCCCGGGGGCGCGGTGGTGGCAGCCGGCCATGCGATTGACGGCATGCGCCGCGCGGCTCCGGTCATCCGGAGCGGCGACCTGCTGACCGTGATCCTGGACGGGACCAATTACCCGCTGACCCCCGTGGACCCGCTGGCGCCGCCGCACGCCGAGGTTGCAGGCGGGGACCGGCTGTTGGCACCCATGCCGGGCCGGATTGTCGACGTGCTGGTGCAGCCAGGGAACTCGGTTGCGCAAGGCGACGTGCTGATCGTGCTTGAGGCGATGAAGGTGCAGATGCGGCTGACGGCGCCGCGGGCGGGCATTGTGGGCGCGGTCCGCACCGCGCCGGGCGACCTGGTGGATGACGGGGCGGAACTGGTCAGCTTCGTCCAAGCAGAGCAAAATGTGCCAGAAACTCCGTGAACCGTGCTATTTTCGTCGCGCTCGCGAAAACGTGAGACCATTGAGGTGTAGCGGCGTAGCAAGCCAGGGTTTGTAGTCGTTTGAGACTCTGGCACGAGTCGGCTGGGTCTCTTGAGGACGCCTTTGGAGGACAAGAGCCGCATGTCGAGTCGGGTGCTGGTTACGGGCGGAGCGGGGTTCATCGGTTGCCACGTGGCGCGGGCGCTGCTGCAGCGTGGTTACGAAGTCCGCGTTCTCGACAGCCTGATCGACCAGGTGCACGCCCGCGGCGCCGTGCGGGACGGCGTGCTGAACCACGTCGAGATGATCCGCGCCGACGTGCGCGACCTCGACCGGATCTCGGCGGCGCTGGACGGCGTGGACAACGTGATCCACCTGGCGGCCGAGGTCGGGGTGGGCCAGAGCATGTATGCCATCGACCGCTACGTGTCGGTGAACGACCATGGCACCGCCGTGTTGTTCCAGGCGCTGATTGACCGCCCGGTGGCGCGCGTGGTCGTCGCGAGTTCGATGAGCGTGTATGGGGAGGGGCTGTACCGGACCAGCACGGGGGAGCGCGTGGACGACGCGGTGCGCCCGGCGCATCGCCTGGCCAGCGGCTGGGACCCGGTGGGGCCCGACGGCGGCGCGCTCACCCCCGTGCCGACGCCGGAATGGAAGCCGCCCAACCTCGCCTCGGTTTATGCCCTGACCAAGTATGTCCAGGAGCGCCTGACGCTGACGGTCGCGCCGGCCTACGGCATGCAGGGCGTGGCGCTGCGGCTGTTCAACGTGTACGGGCCGGGCCAGGCGCTGTCCAACCCCTACACCGGCGTGCTCGCCATCTTCGCGTCCCGCTTGCAGAACCGGGAACGGCCCCTGGTGTTCGAGGACGGGGCGCAGCGGCGCGACTTCATCCACGTGGAGGACATCGCTCGCGCCTTCATCCTGGCGCTGGAACATCCGGACGCGCCGGGCCACGTCTTCAATATCGCGAGCGGGCAGGATGTCAGCATCGCCGAGGTCGGCGCCGCGCTGGCCGACGCCATGGGCGTGCCGCATCTGACGCCCGAGGTGATGGGCAAGGCCCGCGTCGGCGACATCCGTCACTGCTTCGCCGACATCCAGTTGGCGCGGAAGGTGCTGGGCTTCGAGCCGCGGCGCTCCTTCGAGGACAGCCTGGGCGAGCTGGCCGAGTGGGTGCGGCAGCAGCAGGCGGAGGACCGCGTGCAGGACGCCCGGCAGGAGCTTGAGCGGCGCGGCCTCGTCGCATGACGGTGCGCGGCTCCGGGCATCGTCCCGTGCTGATCACCGGCGGCGCCGGGTTCATCGGCAGCAACCTGGCCGACCGGCTGGCACAGGACGGCCACGAGGTGCTGATCTATGACGCGCTCGTTCGGCCCGGCGTCGAGGCCAACCTGGCCTGGCTGCGCCGCCGCCACCCGGACCGCATCAAGGCGGTGATCGCCGACCTGCGCGACCGCCACAAGCTGGAACAGGCCGCGAGCGGCGTCCGCGCGGTGTTCCACCTGGCGGCGCAGGTCGCCGTCACCACCAGCCTGACCGAGCCGGAGCAGGACTTCGACATCAACCTGCGGGGAACGCTGTTCTTGCTGGAAGCGCTGCGCCGGCAGCCCTCGCCGCCGCCGCTGGTGTTTGCCAGCACCAACAAGGTTTACGGCAACCTGGCCGATATCAAGCTGGCCCGCGACGGCGACGCCTACCTGCCGGAGGACCCGGCGCTGCGCCGCCATGGCGTCGGCGAGGACCGGCCGCTCAGCTTCTACACGCCATATGGCTGCTCCAAGGGAGCGGCCGACCAGTACGTGCTGGACTACGCCCGCGGTTTCGGGGTTCCCGCCTGCGTCCTGCGCATGAGCTGCATCTACGGCCCGCGCCAACTGGGCACGGAGGACCAGGGCTGGCTCGCCCATTTCCTTTATTCCGTCCAGGCCGGCCGGCCGATCAGCATCTACGGCGATGGGCGCCAGGTGCGCGACGTGATGTACGTGGACGACGCGGTGGAGGCCTACCTCGCGGCGTGGGACCGCATCGCCGCCGTGTCTGGCCAAGCCTTCAACCTTGGCGGCGGCCCGGCCAATGCCGTGACGCTGCTGCAGATCCTGACCGAGATTTCGGAACTCACCGGGCGGTCCGCCGACCTGCGTTTCTCGGACTGGCGGTTGGGCGATCAGCGGTATTTCGTGGCTGATACCCGCCGGGCGGCGGCGGCTTTGGGACTGGGGCCGGCGGTCGGCTGGCGCGACGGATTGCGGCGGCTCGCGCAGTGGATCGCGACCGAACGCCCGCAATGGGAGCGCGCGGCGGTCACCGCCGGTGACGCCGCGTGAGGGTGGCGCTGCTCAACCCGCCCTGGACCTTCGAGGGCAGCATCTACTTCGGCTGCCGCGAGCCGCATCTGCCGCTGGAACTCGGCTACTGCCGCGCCCTGCTGGAACGCGATGGGCATCAGGTGCTGCTGCTCGACGGCCACCTCATGGGCCAGTCCTACGCGGAGATGGCCGAGCAGGTCCGGGCGTTTGGCCCGGCCATGACCGTGGTGACGACGGCACCCAGCTACCTGTTCTGGCGCTGCGCGCCGCCCGAGCTTCGGGTGCCACGGCAGATGCTGGACGCGCTGGCCGGGCAGGGGGGGCTGACGGTGGCGGTCGGCCCGCACGGCTCGGCGACACCGGGCGCGACCTTGCGCAAGCTGGGCGTCGATGCCGTCGTGATGGGTGAGTGCGAGGAGACCGTGGCGGCGCTGGCGGCTGGTGGGCGCGCCGGCGTCGTGCCGGGCACGGCGACGCTGGACGGCGGCGTGGTGCGGCAGGCCGGCGGGCCGCAGGCCACGGGCTTCATCGGCA
>CAXSEX010000312.1:0-5846 GCA_964236415.1 uncultured Acetobacteraceae bacterium
GGCGCGGCCGATGCCCTTTGAGCCGCCCGTCACCAAGGCGCGCTTGCCCGTCAGATACAGATCCATGCCCAACCCCCTCGACGCTCACGCCGCCCGCTTGATCCCGCCGGCATAGGCGCGGCAGGCGTCGCCGAAGGCGCGGAACAGGGTGACGCTGCTGGTGTCCGAAGCATACTCCCATTCCGGATGCCACTGCACCCCGAAGGCGAAGGCGTGGCCCGGCACGCGCACGGCCTCGACCGTGCCATCGGGCGCCACCGCCTCCGCCGCCAGCCCATCCGCCAGGCGGTCGATGGCCTGGCCGTGGATCGAGTTCACCCGGATCCGCGGATGGCCCAGCAGCCGCGCGAGGTCCCCCGACAACGCGACCTCGTGCTTCGGCGCGTAGGCCCGGCTATGCGGACCCGGCCCGCCCTGGTGGTCCAGCCGGCCCGGCACGAGGTGTACCCGCTGGTGCAGGCTGCCGCCCAGCGCCACGTTCAGCTCCTGGATGCCGCGGCAGATCGCCAACAGCGGCATGTCCCGGCGCAGCGCCTCGCGGATCAGCGGCAGGGTGGTGGCGTCGCGGGCGGGATCGTGCAGGCCGGGCGTCTCGTCATCCGCCGCGCCGTAGCGGGCAGGCTCCACGTTGCTGGGGCTGCCGGACAGCAGCAGCCCGTCCAGCCGGTCGAGCAGCGCAAGCGCGGCCTCCCCCACGGGCGGGATCAGCACCGGCAGCGCGTCGGCGGCACCCATCAGCGCCGCGCCGTAGCGGGCCGGGGTGGCGTGCTGCGGATGGCCGTTGATGTCCCGCGTGCAGGCGGCGATGCCGATCAGGAGGGTCATGTCGTGATGTCCATGGTTTGCGGAATAACAGGCTCGGTCGGAGGCGGCCGGCCGGCACGGCGCCGGTCAGCATCAAGATGGCCATGGAACGCGCCGTGCCATCGCAGGAAGTGCGGGTAAGCCGGTGGCGACAGGATAGACGCCCCGGCGCTGGCGCGACGCCGGGTGCCGAAGTCAGTCCAGCGGCGCAAGCAGGTCGCCCAGGCGCACCTCGCCGCCTTCCAGCACCCGCGCGGTGATGCCGCCATGGCCGCGCACCGCGTTGTAGCCGCCCGCGCCCAGCAGCCGCTCCATCTTGGAGCAGGGATGGCACTCCCCGCTGCATTCGAGCAGCGCGCGCCCCAGGCGGAAGCGGCGCGCCTTCAAGGCGAGGAGGTTGATCCCGCGCACCACCACGTTCCGCCGCAGCAACCCGGGCGGGGCGCTGTCCTGGCCCAGAAAGCTGCCGATGGCCGCCAGGTGCTCGGCCGCGATCACCGTGACCTGCCGCCCACCCTGCGTGGCACTGTGGTAGTGGTCGCCCTCCACGCCCTGGCCCGGCACCAGCGCGAGGGCCGCGGACGCCCGCATCGGCGCGAGGCGGGCCGGGCGCACGCCGAGCCACTCGACCACGCCCGGCCGCATCGGCGCCGCCATCAGCCGGGCGAGCGGGGAGGCAGGGTTGAGCACGGCTCAGACTGACGACGTGGACACCGCCTGGCTTGTGGTCGGCCCCGTGCTGGGCGGCCCGGCAACCGAGACTTCCGGCGCCTTGCTCCCGGACGTGCCGAAGATGCTGGAGAACGCGACCTCGCCGGCGTCCCGGCCGATGCCGATGCGGATCAGGCCGTCGATGGCGGACTTGCGGGTGGCGTCGAACAGGTACCAGGCGCCGCCGCCCGGCCCTTCCAGCCAGGCCTCGAACACCGCGTGGAAGTCGGGCGGCTCCAGGCGCCAGGCATAGGCGCTGACATAGCGCGCCGGGATGCCCAGCGCCCGGCACAGCGCGATGGCGAGGTGGGCGAAGTCCCGGCACACGCCCTGACGCTCGATCAGGGTGTCTGCCGCCGAGGTCATCGCGTCCGTGGTGCCGCTGCGGTAATCGACGTGGTCGCAGATCCAGTTGCAGATCATCCCCACCCGCTGGTGCCCCGGCGCCATGCCGCCGAAGCTACGCTGCGCGAACAGCGCCAGGCGGTCGGACTGGCAGTAGCGGCTGGGGTTGAGGTGCGTCAGGACGGGGAAGGGCAGGCGGCTGGCCGGAACCTCGCCCACCTGCGCCGGGTCGCACAGCACGGGGTCCAGCGTCACCCCGGCGCGGTACTCCACCCGAAGCGGGCCGGGCTGCGCGAGGACGCGCAGGATGCGGTTGCCGCTTTCCGGCAAGGTGAACCGCTCGACATCGAGCGCCGGGGTGAATTGCAGCGTCTCGTTTTGCACCACCTGCCGGTCGAAGCGGGCGACCTCGAAGTTGAACACGAAGGCCGTGGGGCCGGTGACGTCATACTGCAGCGTGCAGCCAACCTGGAATTCGATGGCGAACCTCCTTACTCATCGTCCTCGCGGGTGGAGCGGGTCAGCACCTCGCGCTTGCCCACATGGTTGGCGGCGGTCACGACGCCCTCCTTCTCCATCTGCTCGATCAGCTTGGCCGCGCGGTTGTAGCCGATGCCGAGGTGCCGCTGGATGAAGCTGGTGCTGGCCTTGCCCTCGCGGGAAACCAGGGCGACCGCCTGGTCGAACAACCCTTTCTCGCCGTCCCCGGCGGCGGCAATGCCGGACAGGGCGGCGTTCGCGCCGTCGTCGTCGCTGTCCGCGCCCTCCGTCACCTCCTCGTCGTAGGTCGGCTCGGCCTGGCCGCGCAGAAAGGCCACGATGTCCTCCACCTCCCGGTCGGCGACGAAGGGGCCGTGCACGCGGGCGATGCGGCCGCCGCCCTGCATGTGCAGCAGGTCGCCCTGGCCCAGCAGCTGCTCGGCGCCCTGCTCGCCCAGGATGGTGCGGCTGTCGAACTTGCTGATCACCTGGAAGCTGATGCGGGTGGGGAAGTTGGCCTTGATCGTGCCGGTGATCACATCGACCGACGGGCGCTGCGTCGCCATGATGACGTGGATGCCGGCGGCGCGCGCCATCTGCGCCAGGCGCTGCACGGCGGCCTCGACTTCCTTGCCGGCGACCATCATCAGGTCCGCCATCTCGTCGATCACCACGACGATGTAGGGCAGGGGCTTCAGCGTCAGCGGCTGTTCTTCATAGGTCGGCCGCCCGGTCTCGCTGTCGAAGCCGGTCTGCACGCGCCGGGTCACGGTCTCGTTGCGGGCCGTGGCCTCGGCGACGCGGTCGTTGTAGCCGCCGACGTTGCGCACGCCGAGCTGGCTCATCGCGCGGTAGCGCCGCTCCATCTCCCGCGTCGTCCATTTCAGGGCGGTCACCGCCTTGGACGGCTCCGTCACCACGGGCGCCAGCAGGTGCGGGATGCCCTCATAAACCGAGAGTTCCAGCATCTTCGGGTCGATCATGATCAGCCGGCACTGGTCGGGCGACAAGCGGAACAGGATCGACAGGATCATGGCGTTGATGCCCACCGACTTGCCGGACCCGGTGGTGCCCGCGATCAGCAAGTGCGGCATGCGCGCCAGGTCGGCGATGACCGGGGTGCCGCCGATGTCCTTGCCCAGCGCCAGGGCAAGGCGCCCGGGATGGCCGCGCCAGTCCTCGCTGCCGAGCAGTTCCGACAGGAACACCGTTTCGCGCTTCTCGTTCGGCACCTCGATGCCGATCACGTTGCGGCCGGGCACGGTGGCGATGCGGACGGCGGTGACGCACAGGGTGCGCGCCACGTCGTCCGCCAGGCCGATCACCCGGGCGCTGCGGATGCCGGGGGCCGGCTCCAGCTCATACAGCGTGACCACCGGGCCGGGCCGGATCTCGCGGATCGCACCCTGCACGCCGTAGTCGCCCAGCACGGTTTCCAGCAGCCGGGCATTGGCCTGCAGCGCATCCTCGCTGGGGCCTGACCCGGCGCGCACCGGGACGGGGCTGAGCAGCGAAAGCGGCGGGAACTGCCAGCCCTCGGCCGCCGGCGGGGTCTCGGCCCGCGGGGGCGGCTTGCGCTTGGCCTCGGCGGCCACCGACTCGGTGATGACCGGGATCGAGATCCCGGTCGGGTCCGGACGCGCGGCTGGGCGGATGACGTCGGGCGCCACGTCTCGGCTTGCCGCAGCAGGGCCGGGGCTGGACGCGCGAGGGAGTGGCGCCGTTGGCGGCACGGCTTCGGACTGGAGCGGCGAACGGCGCAGGACCGGCTCCACGGCCACGCGCCCGGCCGCGGCGGCGCGCAGGCCCAGGCGGGCCAGCAGCCCGGCCACCCGCCCGCCGCCACGCATCGAACCGCGGGCAGCGCCCACCGCCCCCTCGCCCGCCGCGCGCCATTCCCCGGCCGAAAGCCCCAGGCTCAGCACAACCAAGAGCAGCGCCAGCGCCAGCCCCGCCGCTTGGACCAGCACGGCCCCGGCAGTGCCGAGCAGCCCGTTCCCCATGCGGACGGCGTGCTCGGCAAGCAAGCGCCCGATGGCGCCGCCCAGGCCGGCCGCAGTTGGCCAGGACGGTCCCGGCACCGCCGCCAGCACGGCGGCCAGGACCGGCAGCGCCAGCAGGGTGAACAGCAGCCGGACCGTCAGCCGCAGGGGACGCCGGGTTGCGGTGCGGAAGCTCCAGGCGAGCAGGGCGAGGACGGGCAGCGCCGCCGCCGCCCCGAAGCACTGCAGCAGCACGTCGGTCGCCATCGCGCCGGGCACGCCGGCCAGGTTGGTCGGCGGGCGGGAGGTGGCAGTGTTCAGCGATGGGTCATGCGGATTGTAGGACGCAAGCGCCACCAGGAGAAGCAGCGCGCCGACGGCGAACGCGATGCCGCCGAGCTGCCCCAGGCGCGCCAGTACGATGCTGCGCACCTCCGGCGAGGCAAAGCGGCGGCCTTGGGCAATTGAAGCCATCGTCGTACACCGGTCAGCTTGAAGGATAGCCGGAGCTTAACGCAGGAACCTGTGGAACAGGAACGGAAAACCGGGGCCGCCCGCAATTCGCGGCCCCGGTGTGCCGTTTCGGCAAGCGGCGCCGGCTTAGCCGAGCTGCTCGCCGTGCAGCACGACATCCAGGCCCTCGCGCTCCTCGTCCGTGGAAACGCGCAGGCCGATGATCACATCGACGATCTTGAGCAGGATGAACGTCGCGACCGCGCTGTAGGCGACCGTTGCCGCCACCGCGATGGCCTGGCTGGTCAGCAGTGCGGTCCCGGCGATGTAGATGCCCTCGGGCTTGTCCGTCGTGGCCGAAAGCGGGCCGTAGGCGAACACCCCCGTCAGCAGCGCGCCGATGATGCCGCCGATGCCGTGCACGCCGAAGGCGTCCAGGCTGTCGTCATAGCCCAGCAGGTGCTTCAGCCCGGTCGCCGACCAGAAGCAGACGACGCCCGCGACCACGCCGATGATCAGCGCCGGCCCCGGCAGCACGAAGCCCGACGCCGGCGTGATCGCCACCAGCCCGGCCACCGCGCCGGAGATCACGCCGAGCACGCTCGGCTTGCCCTTCGCCACCCATTCCGCCGCGACCCAGCCCAGCGCCGCGCCGCCCGTTGCGACCTGCGTGGCCAGCATCGCCATGCCCGCCCGGCCGCCGGCGCCCACCGCCGACCCGGCGTTGAAGCCGAACCAGCCGACCCAGAGCAGCGACGCCCCGATGACGGCGTAGGCGAGGTTGTAGGGCGCCATGTTGTCGTGCCCGTAGCCAAGCCGCTTGCCCAGCACCAGCGCGCAGATCAGCCCGGCGACGCCCGCGTTGATGTGCACCACCGTGCCGCCGGCGAAGTCCGCAGCGCCCAAGGCATTGATCCAGCCAAGCGGACTCCAGACCCAATGCGCCACCGGCGAGTACACCAGCAGCGACCACAGCGCCATGAACACCATCAGCGCCGAGAACTTCATGCGGTCGGCGAATGCGCCGGCGATCAGCGCCGGGGTGATGATCGCGAAGGTCATCTGGAACAT
>CAXSEX010000313.1:0-5832 GCA_964236415.1 uncultured Acetobacteraceae bacterium
GGAACTATCACACCGACGCACGGTTTTTTCGATATCACGCAGCACATGTCTAGAGACAAAGAACGCGAATTCACCCGCGTCGCGCGCAGTATTGAGACATGCGCGCCCGCCTTGCAGGCCGTCGCCGCCGTCTGCCTCCTGTACGGCCCGGCGCCGGGGCTGGCGCAGGAGGCCATGCCGCTCGGCGAGGTGCGTGTCGAGGAGGACCGTGCCAACGACGCCATCGCCCAGGCCCCGACCCGCGCGCCGCTGAGTGCCGTGCAGCCGACCTCCGTGATCAGCGGCCCGTTCATCCAGAACAACATCCCCGCGCAGTCCGACTACGGGCAGATCGTGGGCCTTTCGCCCAGCGTCTTCGCCATCGAGCAGAACGGCCCCGGCAACGCCTTCTCGGGCCAGGTCAGCGTGCGCGGCTTCCAGGACGGGTTCTACAACGTGACGCTGGACGGCATCCCGTTCGGCGACGCCAACAACTACACCCACCACACCTCGGCCTACTTCATGAACCGCGACCTCGGGCAGGTCTCGGTGGACCGCGGGCCGGGCACGGCGTCCACCATCGGCAACGCGACGTTCGGCGGCACCATCGCGCTCGAAAGCAAGGCGCCGGCGGTGCGGACCACGCTGACGCCCTACGCCTCGGGCGGCAGCTTCAACACGGTGCTGTACGGGGCGCAGCTCGACACGGGGCCGCTGCCCGGCGGCGGACGCGCGGTGTTCGACGGCGAGCACACGTCGAGCGACGGCGCGCTCACCTTTGCCGGCGCCAAGCGCACCAACCTGTTCGCCAAGGGGGTGATGCCGCTCGGGCCGAACACGACGCTCACGATCCTCGGCATGTACAACTCGACGGACCAGTACTTCGCCCGCGGCGCCTCCCTGGCGCAGATCAGGGCGTTCGGCACGAACTACGCCTTTTCGAACGATCCGAAATTGCAGAACTACTACAAGTACAACTTCAACCACAGCGACTCGGATTTCAACTACATCGGGATCAAGTCGCAGATCTCGGATGCGTGGTCCGTGGAGAGCAAGATCTACACCTATGGCTACTTCCTGAACGGCACGCGCGGGATCGACGTGTCCAATGCGTCGTCTGCCGGCACTGCCTTCTCGAAGGCGGACGTGCCGGGCACGGTGCAGAACAACCTTTACCGCGCGTTCGGCGACACGCTGCAAGTCAAGCGGGCCAGCCGGTATGTCGATGTCAAGGTCGGCACCTGGATCGAGAACCAGTCGAACGGATACAGCCAGGCGAACATCGACCTGACCCGCGGCGGCATCCTCGCCCCGACCCGCGGCGGCGTCCTGTCCCCGAACCCCCTGGATGCGTTCACCTACCTCGACCACGAGGACCTGTTCACCTTGCAGCCCTACCTGGAATTCGAGCTGCGGCCGTTGCCGGGCCTGACAATCACCCCGGGCATCAAGTACGACTACTTCCAGCGCTCGCTCAATGCCAGGGTCAACGCCGTGAACGGGGGAGCAGCACCCGGCGGACCTCCGCTCAAGGACAGGAAGGCCTACGGCGCGCCGCTGCCGGCGGTCACGGCGCACTACATGATCAACCCCAACTGGGCCGCGTACGTGCAGTACGCCAAGGGCTTCCTGGCGCCCAACCTCAACTACATCCAGAACGCCGACCCGTCCCAGAGCAAGGTCGATCCGCAGCAGACCAACAACTACCAGGTCGGCACCACCTACCAGACCCATGCGCTGTCGATCTCGGGCGACCTGTACTACATCGACTTCTCCAACATGGTCGGCAGCCGCAACGTCGGCACCAACACGATCTACTTCAACCAGGGCGCGGTTGATTACTACGGCATCGAGGCGGAGGCGACGCTCGCGGTCGGCCACGGCGTCAGCCTGTATGCCAACGGCAGCGGCAACGTGGCCCGCAACCGGGCGACGCACCAGCCCATCGCCAACGCGCCGGAGGCGACGGCCGCCGGCGGCGTCATTTACGCGAGCAATGGGTTCAACGCCTCCCTGCTCGACAAGTGGGTCGGCACCCGCTACGGCGACATCAACCTCAAGCAGGGCCTGACCCCGTTCAACCAGCTCGACGCCGCGCTGTCCTACGTCGTGCAGCGCCCGGGCCTGCCGCCGGTCAAGCTGGGGGTGCAGCTGGCGAACCTGCTCGACAGCCGCAAGGTCATCGCGTTCGACCTTTACGCCGGAGCCAAGCAGACGCCGCTGTATTACACCCAGCCCGGGCGCAGCGTGTTCGCCTCCGTCGAGATCCCGCTCTGAACCTGCCGCGTCCGACGCGGCGCCGGATGCGGCTTACCCCCTTGCGGCTCACCGCCGCCGGGCTGGCGGTGGCCGCGGCGGCGGCGGTCGCCGCGTTGTGGCCGCAGGGCGGCGACGGGCTGGTCATCTACTCCGCCATGGGGCCGCCCGGCGCGATGATCCCCGCCTTCGAGGCCGAGACGGGCCTCCACGTCACCTACGTCAACATGGGCGGCGGCCCGCTCCAGGCGCGCATCTATGCGGAGGGCGCGCGCCCGCGCTGGACGGTTGCCTGGTTGGTGGGCGACGCGGCGATGGCCGCCCTCGACCGCGCGGGCCTGCTGGCCCGGCACGCGCCGGACGGGCCGGACCCGCCGGACGCGGATTGGCCGGATGCCGACTGGACCGCCGAGGCCCGCCCGCTGCTGCCGCCCGACGGCGCCTACCTGCCGACCGGGCTGATCCTGGCCGGCGTGTTCGTGACCCGGCGGACAACGCCCGCGCCCTCAGCCGCCTGGTCGGCGCTGCCGCAGGTCTCGGGCGGCGTCGGCCTGGTCAGCCCGGTGGCGTCGGGCACGGCCTTTCCCGTGCTGTCCGCCACCATGGAGGCGGCAGGCGGCTTGGAGGCCGGGCACGCCCTGCTGCGCGCGCTGCGGGGCCGGGGCCTCGGCGTCTTCGCGGCCAACCCGGCGCTGGTCGCCCAGCTCAGGAGCGGCGACGTGGCGCTCGGCGTGCTGCCCAGCGAGGCCGCCTATGCACTTGCCGAGCGCGATCCGGGCTTCCGCGTGACGGTGCCGCGCCCGGCCGGGCTGGTGCCGGCGGTGATCGGGGTCAGCGCCCGCGCCAGCCCCGCCGCCCGCGCCGCCGCCGGGCGCTTCATCCGCTTCCTGCTGACCCCGGAAGGCCAGCGCCTCGTGCGGCAATCCACCGCCGAGGGCTTCGCGTGGCCCCCGGTCGCCGATGCCCCGGTGCCGCCGGGCTTGCCGAGTCTTGCGGACCTGGCCTTGGTGCATCCCGACGCCGAAGCGTGGGGCGCCCGCCAAGGGGAGGAGATCGGCTGGTTCCGTCGCGAAATCGCCCCATGAGCGTTGGGCCGTGAGCGCCGCCCGCGTGGCCGCGCTGCTGCCGGTGGCGGCCGGGGTGTTTGTCACCTACCCGCTGCTGCGCTTCCTGCTGCTGCCGTGGGTGCCCGCGCTCGGGCCGGACTTCGCGCCGCCGCCGGGCGACGGCCCCGGCCTTGGCATCGCGGCGATGAACACGATCCGCCTCGCGACGCTGTCCGCCGGGTGCGCGCTGGCGCCGGCGCTGTGGCTCGGCCTGATGCTGGAGCGGCGCAGTTGGCGCGGGCAGCGTGCGCTGGTCGCCACGCTGCTGCTGCTGTTCCTGCTGCCCGGCTACCTCGTGGCCGCCGGGTGGCAGATCGTGCTGGGCAGCGCGGCGCTCCGCTCCACCGCCTCCTTGCGCGACGCGCTGCTCGGCTGGCCCGGCCTGGTGGGCCTCACCGCGCTGAAGGGGCTGCCGGTCGCGACCCTTGCGGCGCGGGCCGGCTGGGCTGCGCGCCGGCCGGGGCTTGAGGAAGCCACGCTGCTGCACGTGCGCGGATGGCATCGGCGGGCGCTGCTTTCTGCCCGTCCTGTCCTGCCGTTCGCCGCTGCCGCCGCCCTGATCGTGTTCGTGGAGGCGACGCAGGACTACGGCCTTGCCGCCACCCTCGGCACGCGGCTGCGCTTGCCGCTGCTGGTGAGCGAGGTTTATGCCAGCCTGGCCAACTGGCCGATCTCCTGGGCGCGCGCGGCGCGGGCCGGCGACCTGTTGGTGGTGATCGCGCTGCTGCCCGCGGCCATCCGCTTCTGGCTTCCCCGGTCCGCCCCGCCGCTGCTCGACCGCGGCCGGGCGCTGCCGCCGCGGCCGGCATCGCCGTGGGAAGCCTGGCTCGGCTGGGCCGCGACGGCGTTCCTGCTCGGCGTCGGCTGCGGCGTGCCGCTGCTGGCGCTGGCGGCGGACGCGGCGTCGCCGGAGGCCGGGGGCCTGCCTGACGGGGCCGGGCACGCCTTGCTTGCCTCCCTGCTGTACGGCTTCGTCGGTTCCCTCGCCGCCTTGTGCCTTGCCTGCGCGCTGGCGGCGGAGGGGGGCGGCTCGCGGCTGCGCGGCGCGCTGGCCTGGCTGCCGATGGCCAACATGGCGGTGCCCGGCATCGTGCTCGGCGCGGCGGAGGTCATCGCCTTCAACGGGCCGCCGCTGCCGCTGACCGGCACGCCGCTCGCCTTGCTGCTGGGGCAGGCGGCGACGCAGTTGCCCCTGCTGGCGCTGTTCATGCGCGCGCCGATCCGCGCCCAAAGCGCCGCCTACTGCGACGCGGCGCGGGTGCACGGGATCGGTTTCCTGGACCGGATCGAGTGGATCCACCTGCCGCCGCTGCTGCGTCCGCTCGCGTGGGCGTGGTCGCTCGCGTTCTGCCGGCTGTTCTTCGAGCTGCCGCTGGCGCAGATGCTGGCGCCTGCCGGGGGCGAGCCGGTCGGGGTCGCGCTCGTGCAGCTTCAGCAGTCCCTGCGCTTCGCCGCCGAGGCGCGCCTGGCGCTGCTGGCAATGCTGCTGTGCGGCGCGGTTGTCGGCGTGGTCCTGTTCCTCGCCGGGCGCAGCCGGTGAGCGGCGACGCCGATTGCGTGCTGCGGCTGGAGGGACTGCGCCGGTCCTACGCCGGGCACGCGGTGCTGCGCGGCCTCGACCTTTCGGTGCGCCGGGGCGAGATCGCGGTGCTGGTCGGCGGCTCGGGGTCGGGCAAGACCACCCTGCTGCGCATTGCCGCCGGGCTGGAACGGGCGGAGGCCGGGCGCGTGCGGCTGCGCGGCACGGATGTGGACGGCGCCTCGGCCCGCCGCTTCGTGCCCCCGGAACGGCGCGGCCTCGGCATGGTGTTCCAGGAGCATGCGCTGTGGCCGCACCTTTCGGCGCGGGAGAACGTGGCGGTCGCGCTGCCGCCGGGCACGGCGCGGCCCGGCGCCGCGGCCGGGGCGCTGCTGGATGCGGTTGAGCTGGCGGGCCTTGCCGACCGGCGCCCGGGCACGCTGTCCGGCGGCCAGCAGCAGCGCGTCGCCCTGGCGCGCGCCCTCGCGACGGGATCGGACCTCCTGCTGCTCGACGAGCCGCTGTCCAGCCTGGACGGGGCGGTGCGCGACCGGCTGCGGCCGTTGATCCGCGACATGCTGCGCCGCGACGGCCGGGCCGCGTTGTTCGTCAGCCATGACCGGCTGGACGCCTGGCGCCTGGCCGACCGCATCCTGGTGCTGGAGCACGGCACCCTGTCGCAGTGCGACACCCCGCAGGCGATGTACGCCGGCCCGGCGACCGCAACCGCCGCGCGCTGCATGGGCGCGGAGGGCCGGCTCCAGGTGCAGGGCGCCGACGCCGGGCACGTCCTGGCCGCTGGCGGCTGCCGGGTTCCGGCGACCTGCGTGGGCCTCGCGGCGGATGCGGCGGGCGTGGCCGTGGCCCATCCGGACGGGGTCTGCATCGGCGGGAACCATGGGTTGCCGGCCCTGCGTCGCGACTGCGTGTTCGAGGCCGGGCTTTGGCGGGCGCGGTGGCAGGTCGGCTGCC
>CAXSEX010000314.1:0-5817 GCA_964236415.1 uncultured Acetobacteraceae bacterium
CAGGATCACCGCGTCCACGTCCTCCGTCCCGCACCCGGCATGGGCCAGCGCCGCCGCCGCCGCCCGCGCGCCCATGAAGGCGCAGGTCTCGGTCGGCCCGGCGATGTGGCGCTGCTTGATGCCGGTGCGCTCCTGAATCCACTCGTCGGTGGTGTCGATGGTGCGGGACAACTCGTCGTTGGAGACGATCCGCCTCGGCAGGTAGCCGCCCACCCCCGCGATCACGCTGCGCGGTGCCATCGCGCTTAAACCGCTGCCAGAAGCTGCGGGCCGCCCTTGTCCGGCTTCATCGCCTCGATCTGTCCCAGGCCGTCGCGGATCCGCTCGTTGAAACGGTGCACCACCATGTCCATCGCCACGTCGATCGCATGGGCAAACCCTTCCGCGTCGGCGCCGCCGTGCGACTTCACCACGACGCCGTTCAGCCCCAGCATGACCGCGCCGTTGTAGCGCCGCGGGTCGAGCCAGAGCCGCATGCGCTCCAGCCCAGGACGGGCGAGCAGGTAGGCGAGCCGCGACGCCAGGTTGCTGCGGAAGATTTGCTTCAGCAGGTCGCCCACCAGCCTGAGCGCGCCTTCCCCCGTCTTCAGCGCCACGTTGCCGGTGAAGCCGTCGGTCACGATCACGTCCGTGGTGCCGGCGGCGATGTCGTGCCCTTCCACGAAACCGTGGAACTGCGGGGCGATGTGGCTGGCGCGCAGGATCTCGGCCGCCTGGCGCACACGGTCGTCGCCTTTCAGTTCCTCGGACCCCACGTTCAGCAGGCCAATGGTTGGCGCCGGCAGGCCCAGCACGGTGCGGGCGAACACGTCGCCCATGACCGCGAACTCGACAAGGTTGCGCGCGTCGCACTGCACGTTGGCGCCGAGGTCGAGCATCACCACGTCGCCCCGCGCCGAAGGCCCGATGGCCGCCATGGCCGGGCGGTCGATGCCGGGCAAAGCCTTGATCACGATTTTTGCCAAAGCCAGCAACGCCCCAGTGTTGCCGGCCGAAACCACGCCCGACGCCTCGCCGCCTGCCACCGCGTCGATGGCGACCCGCATGGAGGACGCGCGCACCCTCAGGGCCGCCGTCGGTTTCATTTCGCTAGGGATAGCCTCGGGCGCATGGCGGATCGTGCAGGACGCTTGCACGCGCTTGCGCGCCGCCACCAGGGGGCCGAGCCTCGCCTCGTCGCCCACCAGCAGGAAGCGGGCCGCCGGGTGACGCTCGGCGGCAATCTCGATGCCGTCCAGCACCGTGTCGGGCGCGTGATCGCCTCCCATGGCGTCGATCGCGAGGTTGAATGGCCCGGTCATCGCTGGGCGTCCCAGCCCGGCGCTTTCAGGCGCGGACGGCCCCTTTGAGCGCCTTGCCGGCGGCCACGACCTCGCGGCCATCGTAATGGCCACAGTGGCTGCAAAGATGATGCGGGCGCTTCAGCTCGCCGCAGTTGGAGCACTCGGCGTTGGACTCAACCCGCAGCGCATCGTGGCTGCGGCGCATTCCGCGGCGGGACGGGGACGTCTTCTTCTTGGGAACAGCCATGGGACAGCGCCCCTCCGGGCTAATTGGCGCGCGGCAAGAAGGCGACGCGCCGGGATACAAAATCAATAACGAGAATGACGAGCCGCGCGGTTTAGCAGAGCCGCACCCGGGCTGCAAGCGACGGCCTTACTCCTGCGCCCGACGCGCGAGCAACGCGGCGAACGGGCTGGACGTGTCCTCCGCCGCCTCGGCGGGCAACGTGGCGCCGGGCTTGCGCGGAAACGGGTCGAGCGCCAGGGCAAGCTGCTCCACCGCCGCTTCCCCAAGGTCGGCCGCGCCGCCCGTGTAAGGGATTTGGTCAACCGTCTCCGGGTCCGGGTTGTCATCCTCGGCGCCGGGCGGCACGAAGTGCACTGTGAACAGTTCCTCCACGTCGTGGCAGAACGGATCGAGCGAGACGACGCAGGTTTCGGTCACCCGGGCGCGCAGCACGCCTTCCGCCTCCACCATGGACGCGCCGACCCGGCGCAGCTTGAATGCGCAGTGCAGGCTTTCGAGCGCCAGGATATGCAGCCGGGCCGCGACCGCCGGCATCTCGTCCGAACTCGCCTCGACCTCCGTGGCCAGGCCGCGCGGCCCGATGCGGTCCACCGCGACCGGACGGTGCAGTTCTGGGCGGTGCGGTTCCGGGGTCATTCCGTGGCCCGCGCCGGCCGGAAGCTGACCCGGCCCGCCAGCAATGCCTCGACCGGCTGTTCCGCCAGGTGCTTGGACTGTTCCAGCGCCAGGGCCGCCAGGGCGTGCGCGGACTCCGGCGGGGGCGCCTGGCCGCGCCAAACGTTGCGGGCAATCGCGCCTGCCAGCCCCATCACGTCGCCGCTGTCGATCGCCGCAGCGTAGGCGGCGGAGCGGCCGTTGAACGCTTCCCACATCGCGCGCACCCGCTTGCCGACCGTCATGTCGCCCACGCCGATCTCCCGCAGGTTGATGTCCATGTCGGAGAACATCGCGTCGAACACGGCCTGCGCCAGCTCCTGCCCTTCTTTCGAGGCGGCGTGCAGCCGGTGCACCACGAGGAACACATGGAGCCCGATCACGTCGAAGCGCCCGTCCAGCGTGTCCGGGACGCCCAGCGTCTCGAAAATGTAAGGATCGCGGGCGGCCCCGACGGCGGCTGTGTAAAGCTCAAACCCGGCGCGCTCATGCCGCTTACGCCCAAGCAGACCCAAGAATGCCATCCGACCCTCATCCGCCGTGTCCGGTCCGGCGCCGCCCGGTTGACACAACCCGGCGGGCATGACACCCACCGTTCAAATAGGTTTTCTGCTGGTGCCGATCAATGCGGGCCGGGCGACGCAGGCCCTGGAACCGGGTTCGGCTCCGTCCCTAGATCAGACTGGCCCTGGATCAAACTGGACCCACGATTGCGCCTGCTCCCCGCCATGTTCCTGTTGGCATTGTCCGCCTGCAGCGCCGTCGAAGCGCCGCATCAGCTGCGCGGCAACCACGTCGATGCCGACGTCATCAAGGAGCTGGTGCCGGGGACATCGACCCGGGCCGACGCCACGTCCCTGCTCGGCTCGCCGACCGCGCGCGGCACCTTCGACGACAACATCTGGATCTACATCAGCGGCACCACGCGCACCCGGGTCGGCCGGCTGCCGGGCATCACGGCGCAGGACGTGACGGTGCTGACGTTCGACCAAGCCGGCGTGCTCCGCGACGTGAAGCATCTGAACCAGGATGACAGCATTGACGTGGCGGTGGTGAGCCGCGCCACGCCCTCTCCAGGCAGCGAGGCGTCGTTCCTGCAGCAGCTTCTGGGCAACGTGGGCAAGTTCAGCACGGGCGGCACGCCGGGCAGCGCCAGGGCCACGCCGGGCGGCAGCGGCGCCACCACCGGGCCGGGGCTGTAAGGCTAGAAGTGGCTCCAGCCTGGCCGGTCCAGGCTGATGGGGGCGCCTGCTCCGTCTAAAACCCGCACCCCGTCGCCGGCCTCGAACCGCCCGATCCGGGCTGCCCCGCATCCCTGGGCCGCCGCCGCGGCCAGGAGGGCAGCGGCGTGCTGCGGCGGCACCGCCATCAACAGCTCGTAATCATCGCCGCCGGTGAGGCAGATCTTGAGCCAAGCCTCTCCCGCCGCCCGCGCAGCCGGGGAGCGCGGCACCAGCGGGGCCTCGATGGCCGCGCCAAGCCCGGCCGCGCGGCACAGGTGGCCCAAGTCCTGCACCAGGCCGTCCGACACGTCCATGCAGGCCGACACGATCCCGTGCAGCGCCAGGCCGAGCCGCGGCTGCGGCAGGCGGTAGCGGCCGGCCAGCCAGCCGTCCGGGTCCGGAACCCGGCCCTGAAGCGCCAGCAGGCCGAGCGCCCCGTCGCCGATTGTGCCCGTCACCCACACCTCGTCGCCCGCCGCGGCGCCGCGGCGGCGCAGCGCGGTGCCGGGCGCCACGTGGCCGATGGCGGTCAAGGACAGCGTCATCGGCCCGGGCGTCGCCGTGGTGTCTCCGCCCAGAAGCGTGATGCCGAACCGCGCCTGGTCTCGCCCCAGCCCGGCCGCGAAGGCCGCCAACCAAGCGTCCCCGGTGTCGCGCGGCGCCGAGACGGTCATCAGGTAGGCCAGGGGCACCGCCCCCATGGCGGCCAGGTCGGACAGGCTCACCCGCAGCAGCTTGGCGCCCACCGTGTCCGCCGGGTCGTCGGGGAGGAAATGCACCCCGGCCACCATGGCGTCGGCCGTAAGCACCAGCTCGCGGCCCGGCGGCGGCTGCAGCAAGGCCGCGTCGTCCAGCAGGTCGAGTGCCTCCGGGCCGGCCAGCGGCCGGAAGTGCCGGGCGATCAGCCCGAACTCGGCCGGTGGGCCGGGCATCACGGAAGGGCCATCAGTTGGTGCGGGCCGGCTCCGCCGGAAAATCGCCGGGCCGCAGCTCTCGCGCCAGCCGGTCGAGCATCCCGTTGACCATGCGCGGCTCCTCGCCGGTGAAGAAGCCGTGCGCCACGTCCAGGTACTCGTTGATCACGACGCGGGCGGGCGGGCCGTTGGCCATCGACAGCTCCGCCCCCCCGGCGCGCAGCAGGGCGCGGAGCACCGGGTCGAGCCGGACCATGGGCCACTCCGGCGGCAGGGCGTCGGCGATCAGGGCGTCCAGCCGATCCTGCTGCAGCACCGCGGAGCGGACGATCTGCTGGAACAGCGGCACATGCGCGTCAGGCACCCGGCCCTCCTCGAAGCCGCCGCCGCCCAGGTGCTCGGGGCCGGGCATCTCGCCCAGGCGGTGACGCACGAACTGCTCGATCACCGTTTCGGCCGTCTCCCCGCCCTGCTCGCTTTGGAACAGCGCCTGCACCGCGGCGACGCGGGAGGCGGTGCGGGGACGGCTGGGCGGGCGGGCGGGGCGGGCCATCAGACAGCTCCCATCTGGCGCGAAACGGCGACCTGCCGCAGCGCCGCCGACGCCGCTTCCGCGCCCTTGTTGTGGCCGTCCGCGCCGGACCGGGCGACCGCCTGGCCGATGTCGTGCACGGTGAGCAGCCCGGTGCCCATCGCCACGCCGTATTGCAGCGCGACCTGCATCAGGCCGGACATGCTTTCGCGGCAGATATGGTCGTAATGGTCGGTCTCCCCCCGAACGATGCAGCCCAGCGCGATGAAGCCGTCAAAACGCTGGGTGCCCCGCAACGCCAGCCGGACCGCCTGCGCCAACTCGAACGCGCCGGCCACGTCCAGGATGTCGTGCGTGGCGCCGGCCTCCGCCAGGATGCGCTGGGCGCCGCGGGTCATGCCATCGACGACTTCCCGGTAATAGGGCGCGCGCACCAGCAGCAGGTGGGGCGGCGCGCCGGGCACGGCCGGGGCCGCGGGCAGGGGCGCGTCAACAGTGCTCAATGGGACAGTCCTTTATTCCGCGGGAACGCCGGCGATCGGCCGATGCTCGACGATGTTCAACCCGTAGCCCTCAAGGCCGATCAGGGTGCGCGGCGTGTTGGACAGCAGGATCATATCCCGCACGCCCAGGTCAAGCAGGATCTGCGCCCCGATGCCGTAGTCCCGCAGGACCGGTGGGGGCTTGGTGTCAGCCGTCAATGCGCCCACCCGCTCGGACACGGCGGTCGGCCTTGGATCGCGGATCAACACAACGGCGCCCCGGCCCTCCGCCGCGATCATCCGCATCGACGCACGCAGCGCCGACGAGTGCGGCCCGCCGAGCGTGTCGCTCACCAGGTCCACCGCGTGCATCCGCACCATCGCCGGCTGCGGCCCAGTAAGGTCTCCCTTGGTCAGCACCAGGTGTTCCGCATAATCAAGCGTGTTGGCATACACGCTCAGCTTCCATACCCCGCCCACCG
>CAXSEX010000315.1:0-5772 GCA_964236415.1 uncultured Acetobacteraceae bacterium
GCGGCTGCCGGGGTCCTTGACCGTGCGGGTCAGCTTGCGGGCGCGGATCAGGCCACCGTCCTTGCCGCAGATACCCACGGCCAGGGCGCCCGCGATGTTGATCAGCCCGGCGATGTGCTTGTTCACCGTGCCAGCGAGCACCATCTCGACGACCTCCACCATGGAAGCGTCGGTGACGCGCAGCCCGTCCACGAAGTTGGACTTGATCTGCAAGCGCTCCAGCATAGCGTTGATCTGCGGTCCGCCGCCATGCACCACGACCGGGTTCACGCCGACCTGCTTGAGCAGCGCGATGTCGCGGCCGAACTGCGCGGCCAAGGTGTCGTCGCCCATCGCGTGGCCGCCATACTTCACGACCACCGTGATGCCGGCGTAGCGGCGCAGGTAGGGCAACGCCTGGACCAGGATGTCCGCCTGGTTGGCGGCGGCCTGTAGTTGCTCGCGGGTGAGTGCCATGCGGGTTCCCTACCGGGGCGGCGCGCGTTTGGTCAAGCCGGCAATCCCAGGCCCGCAAGCTCGGCCCGCAGCACGTCCATGCCCAGCCCGGTCTCGCCGCTGGTGGTGGACAGCGCCGGATACGCGGCCGGGTGCTTCCGGATCAGGACGGAAACCTCCTCCTGCTTGCGGGCGAGCGCCCCGGGCTTCACGCCGTCGGCCTTGGTGAGCACGACCTGGTAGGCGACGGCTGCCCGGTCCAGCAGGTCCATCACGGCGAGGTCCGACGCCTTGATCTCGATCCGGCTATCCAGCAGCAGGACAACCCGGCGCAAGGTGGGCCGGCCGCGGAGGTACTCAAACATCAGGCCCTGCCAGTCCTCCTTGATCTCCTTCGCCGCCTGGGCATAGCCGTAGCCCGGCATGTCCACGAGCGTCAGCCGCCCGCCGAGATCGAAGAAGTTGAGCTGCCGGGTGCGCCCCGGCGTGTTGGAAGCCCGCGCCAACGACTTGCGCCCGGTCAGGGCGTTCACCAGCGTTGATTTCCCGACATTGGACCGCCCGGCGAACGCAACCTCCGGCAGGCCAGGCTCAGGCAACTGGTCCAAGCGTTGCGCGGCGTAGAAGAACCGGCACTCGGCAGCGAACAGCAGCCGCCCGGCCTCGATCTGCTCCACGCCGGGCTTGGGCAGCCCGCCGGCTAGGACCGCACCATCCGTGGGATCGCGAGCCGGGTCTGGCGCATGATCATCCATTGCTGCGCGATCGTGAGAAGATTGTTCCAACTCCAATAAATCACCAGCCCGGCGGGGAAGCTCGACAGCATGAAGGTAAAGATGATCGGCATGAACTGAAAGAGCTTGGCCTGCACCGGGTCGGGCGGCGGCGGGTTGAGCTTCTGTTGCAGGAACATGGTGACGCCCATGATGAGCGGCCAAGCGCCCAGGTGCAGTAGGTGCGAGTAAACGGCAAGATCGAACGGGAGCAGGCCGAACAGGTTGAACACGTTGGTCGGGTCCACCGCCGACAGGTCATGAATCCAACCGAAGAACGGCGCGTGCCGCATCTCGATGGTGACGAAGATCACCTTGTAGAGCGAGAAGAAGACCGGGATCTGCACCACCATCGGCAGGCACCCGCTGGCCGGGTTGACCTTCTCCGACTTGTACAAGCCCATGATCTCGCCTTGCATCTTGGTGGGATCATCCTTGAGGCGCTCGCGAATCTCCTGCATTTTCGGGCCGAGCAGCTTCATCTTGCTCATCGACTTGTAGGACTTGTTGGCCAGCGGAAAGAACACGGCCTTGGCAAACACCGTGAAGATCAGGATCGCGACGCCGAAGTTGCCGGTCAGGTGGTAGAGCCAGTCCAGCGCATAGAAGATCGGCTTGGTCAGGAAATAGAACCAGCCGAAGTCGATTGCCTTGTCGAAGTTCGGTATGCCCAGCTCGCTCTGGTAGCGGTCCAGGAGCTGCACCACCTTGGCGCCGGCGAACAAGCGTGTCGTGCTGCTGCCCACGGCGCCAGGCCCGACAACCAACGGGTCCCTCGACACGAAGTCGGTTTGGTACCGGTCGCCGTTCTCCGTCAGGTGGCGAAAATTCGCGATGACCGGCACGGCCTGGTCAGGAATAAGCGCCGTGAGCCAGTATTTGTCGGTGATCCCGGCCCAGCCGCCCGTGGTGGGCATGTCGAGCGAGGGGCCATGTGTCTTCTCGCTCTCAGTCTTGACCTTTTGGTAGGTTTGCTCCTGCAAGCGTCCGCCCAGCACGCCCAGCAGGCCCTCGTGCAGGATGTAGTAGCCCGCGGTCGTGGGCGTGTAATCGCGGCGGATGCGGGACCAGGGATGCACGCTGACCGCGGCGGCTCCGGTGTTGCGCACGCGCTGCTCGGCGGTGAACAGGTAGTTGGCATCGACCGACAGGGCGATCTCGAACACCTGCCCGGCGTTGTTGTCCCAGGACAGAGTCACTGGGGTCGCTTCCGTCAGCTCGGGCGCGGACGCCGTCCAAACGGCGTCAAGGTCCGGGACCTTCACGTCCGGGCTTTCCGCCGTCCAGCCGAACTGCACATAGTAGGGCTGCGGATCGGCGCGCGGCTCCAGCAGGCGGACCAGGGGTGAGTCCGGGTCAACCTGCTCGTGGTAGTCGCGCAGCACAAGATCGTCCAGCCGGGCGCCGAGCAGGCTGATGCTCCCCTGAACCCGGGGCGCCGCGATCTTCAGGCGGGGCACGTCACGCGGCGGCGGGACAGGCATGGGCTGCGTTCCGGGAGCGGCGACGTCCCCAGTGGGACGGGGCGCCAGTTCGGTCGGCGTGGACTGCGTGGCCTGTTGAACCCGTTGGGAGGCCGGCTTCGGCAACAGCAACTGGAAGCCCAGCAGGATCGCGACCGAAATGGCAATCGCAAGGAAAAGGCGTTTTTGGTCCATGGGAGGGCCGTCACTTTCCAAAGCAGGGGCAGGAAGGCACCGGGTCAATGCCGCCGTCGCACCAGGGATTGCAGCGCAGCACCCGCCGCGCGGTCAGCAGGGCGCCCGCCGCGGCGCCATGGCGCTGCAAGGCCTCGATTGCATAGGCGCTGCATGACGGCTCGAAACGGCAATGGGCGCCGATAAACGGGCGCAGCGTCCACTGGTAAACCCGGACGCAGCCAACCAACGCCTGCGCGATCAAGATACTCCCGCCTTGTTGAGCGCCCGCCGCAGGTCGTCCAGCAGCAGGGCGAACGGCCGGCCCCGCGTCGCGTCGCGTCCGACCAGCACGAGATCTACGGCGTGGATCGGGGTTTCACGCGCAAACAGCCGAACCGCTTCCCGCAAGCGCCGCTTGGTTCGGTTGCGGACCACGGCGTTGCCGACCTTCTTGGTGACCGTGAAGCCGATCCGCGCCGGCCCGTCATCCCCACGGGCCAATGCTTGGAGTGCCAAGCCATGCACCGACGCCCGGCGCCCTTTGCTGGCAACCCGCAGGAACTCGGCCCGTTGTTTCAGGCGTTCCGGCAGCCTGACGAGGTCCGGGGGCCTGACGGGGTCTGGAGGCCTGACAAGGTTTGGCGGCATCGCCGCATCGGCCGCGTCAGGCTGACAGGCGCTTGCGGCCCTTGGCGCGGCGGTTGGCCAGGACCTTGCGCCCACCCACGGTGGACATCCGGGCACGGAAGCCGTGACGGCGCTTGCGGACCAGCTTGGATGGTTGATACGTGCGCTTCACGGTGAACTCCGATTTCGGTGGTGCGGCTGCGAGCCAAGGCGGACGCGCCGCTCGGCAACCGGACAACAAGCAATGCGGGCAGCCTGGCCCGGCGATCCAATGGCAGAGGCGGCTTATAATTGGTTGCCCCGGGCCAAGTCAATCCAAGCCGAAACCGCCGAACTCTTGAATGGGGAGGCGATTGGCGTCCATACAGCGCGATGATCCCGCCCCGAGTGCTCATCCCACTGGTCGGTGCCGCCTCGGCCTTCGGCGCGTCGGGCGCGGTGCTGGCACTGATGGGCGTGGGCGCGCCGTTCCTCCTTGCGGCGCTGGGCGCGTCTGCTTTCGTGGGCCTGGTCCTGTATGGCCTGATGCCGGCGGCAACCACGACGCCGGGCAGCGGCGCCGCACAGGCCCGCATCGACGCGATTGAGGCGGGCGTTGCCAGCCTTCGGCACGACCTGCGCGGCGCGCTCTCCCCGGCGCTGATCCTTTCGGACCGCTTGGTCGCCAGCTCCGATCCCGCCATCCGCAAGGCGGGAGAAGCCGTGGTACGGTCAATCGAACAGGCCTCGGCGCTCATCGCAGCGTCCAAGACCCTGGAGCCGCCCGGCGGTCCATGACCAGCGGCGAGGCTTAGCTGTCCTGCTTCTCGGCGTCCACGTCGCGGTGGACGTGCACGGACATGAGCAGGCCGAAGCCGAACATCGCCATCAGCATGGCCGACCCGCCATGCGAGACCAGCGGCAGCGGCACGCCGCCCACCGGGATCGCGCCGAGCACCATGGCGAGGTTCACGAACGCATACATAAAGAAGTTGGTCGAAACGCCGAGCGCCAGCAGCCGCCCGTAGCGGTGCCGGCAACGGAGCGCGATCAGCATGCCCGCGCACACGATGCAGGCCAGCAGCCCCAGCACCGCGAGGCCGCCGACCAGGCCGAACTCCTCGGCCAGCGTCGTAAAGATGAAGTCGGTCTGCTTTTCCGGCAGGAAATCCAGCTGCCCCTGCGTCCCTTGCAGGAACCCTTTACCCCACAGGCCGCCGGACCCCATTGCGATCTTGGATTGGATGATGTTGTAGCCAGCGCCCAAGGGGTCGCTTTCGGGGTTGAGGAAGGTGGTGATCCGGGCGCGCTGGTAGTCGTGCATGTGGTCGAACGCGAACCGCGCGGCGAACGGCGCCGGCAACAGCGCCAGGGCGACCGCCCACCAGCGGAGGCCCGCCGCCAGGAACATGGCCGCGCCGACCAGCCCCACGATGACCGCGGTGCCCAGGTTGGGCTCCTTGAGGATGAGGCCGACCGGCAGCACGACCAGCAGGGCCGGAAGTAGCAGGAACAAGGGGTTGCCCATCTGCGCCCAGCTTGCCCGGCGGAACCATGCCGCCAGCGCCATGATCAGCCCGATCTTGGCAAGCTCGCTCGGCTGCACCTGCAAGCCGCCCAACTCAAGCCAGCGCTGCGCCCCCTTGCCGACATGGCCGATCCGCAAAACCAGGACCAGCAGCCCGATGGACGCGCCATAGACCAGCCAGGACAGCCGCGCGACCCAGCGGATGTCGATCAATCCGATGCCCAGCATCATTAGCAGCCCGACGCCGAAGCGCAGGACGTGGCGGGACGCATAAGGCTCCGGCGCGCCGCCGGCGGCGGAGTACAGCGCGACGTAGCCGACCCCCGCCAAGGCGCAGAGCAGCAGCACGAGCACCCAGTTGATCCGCCACAGCTTGGCCAGCAGGCCAAAGGACGGCTCCGCCCGGATCAGCCGCCGCGCCGCGATCACGGTTGCCTTTGCATGATCACGGCCGCCCTTCGGCCACCCGTTGCGCCGGGGCCGGCTGGGCAGCGGGATCGCGGGTCAGCGCCTCGATCATGATGTCCCGTCCAAGAGGCGCTGCCGCGGCGGCGCCGGCATTGCCGTGCTCGACCACGACCGCCACGGCATAGCGCGGCGCGTCGTAGGGCGCGTAGCAGACGAACAAGGCATGCGGCCGGAACTCCCAGGCGGACTTCGCCGAGTTGAACCCGTGCTCCCGCTGGTTGCGGGACACGCGGCGCACCTGGCTGGAGCCGGTCTTGCCCGCCAGCTGGTTGCCTGGCAAGCTGATCCGCGCGCCCAGCGCGGTGCCGGCGCCCTCGTTCAC
>CAXSEX010000316.1:0-5766 GCA_964236415.1 uncultured Acetobacteraceae bacterium
CTACGGCGTCTATGCCGCCACCAAGGCCGCGGTCGAGGCCATGACGGCCGTGCTGACCAAGGAGCTGCGGGGCCGCGACATCACGGTCAACGCCATCGCCCCCGGCCCCGTGGCGACCAAGCTATTCCTCGACGGCAAGCCGCAGGAGGCGGTCGATGCCATGGCCAAGGCCGCGCCGCTGGGCCGGCTGGGCCAGCCTGAGGACATCGCCAGGGCGGTCGCCTTTCTCGTCGGGCCGGACGGCGGCTGGGTCAACGGCCAAACGCTTCGCGCCAATGGCGGGATCATCTGATCCTGTCAGCTCGCCCGCGCCCGCCGCCCTCTGACCAGGCTTGCACCCCTTCGGCAGGAGATGCCCGACCATGCCCAAATCCGTCATCCTCGTCACCGGCGCCTCCTCGGGCTTCGGCCTCATGACTGCTCGTGAGCTGGCTCAGGCCGGCCACACCGTCTACGCCTCAATGCTGGACACGGTCGGGCGCAACGCCCCTCGGGTCGCCGAAGCTGCGGCGTGGGCCGCGGAGCACGGCGCCGGCCTCCGCACGGTCGAACTGGACGTGCTATCGGATGCCTCGGCCGAAGCGGCCGTGGGCCATGTGCTGGCGGAAGCCGGGCGCCTCGACGTGGTCGTCCACAACGCCGGCCACATGGTTTACGGCCCGGCGGAAGCCTTCACGCCGGGCCAACTGGCCGAGCAGTACGACGTCAACGTGCTGGGCACCCAGCGCGTCAACCGCGCCGCCCTGCCGCACATGCGGGGCCAGGGCCGGGGCTTGCTGGTTTAGGTGGGGTCCAGCTCGACCCGCGGCGGCACGCCGCCGTTCCTGGGGCCGTATTTCGCGGCCAAGGCGGCGATGGATGCCCTGGCGGTCTCCTACGCCGGCGAGCTGGCCCGTTGGGGCATCGAGACCACGATCGTGGTGCCGGGCGCCTTCACCGGCGGCACCAACCACTTCGCCCACGCCGGCAAGCCGGCCGACACCGCCCGGGCGGCGGAATACGAGGCCGGCCCCTACGCCGGCGTCGGCGACCAGGCGCTGAAAGGGCTTGCCGCCCTGGAGCCCAAGGATGCCGATCCGGCCGAGGTGGCGCGCGCCATCGTCCGGGTGGTCGATGCCCCGTTCGGCAAGCGCCCTTTCCGGGTCCACATCGACCCGTCGCAGGATGGCGCCGAGATCGTCAATGGCGTGGCCGACCGTGTCCGCCGCGAGATGTTCCGCAACATCGGGCTGGCCGACCTGCTGTCCCCGCGCACCAACGGCTGATCGGACGAGCCGCCAGCCGACGTGCGGCCCACGCCGGCTGGCGGATTCCACCATGTTTCTCTCCCGAACGGCATGAGCGGGCAGGCGGCAATGCTGGCTGGGGGCATCGACAACCGCTGGACTTTCCGCGCCGCCGACCGCGCGCCGCCCGGAAGATATGCCGATTGCTGTGGTCGAGGTGCTGGCTTCCTAGGTCGGCATGCCCGCGGCCGCCTGGGGCGGCTGCCCCTGGCAAGGCCGGACGGCCGAGTATCACCGTGCCCAAATCCGTTCCGCTCTGGGTTTTCGGGAAGCACGGACGAGGACGCGGCAGCTTTGGCCCGATGGCTTGAGGGCCAGGTCCTCGCCACGGAGCGCCGGCATGACCGGCTGTCGGCCGCGGGGCGCGAGCGATGCCGGTCGCTGCGCATCGAGCCGCCATCCCCCGACCGCCTGGACCGGCTGGTGCGATCCGTCCTGCATCGGCAGGAAGCGCGTCGAGGGCGAGTTCGGGTTAACGGTTTTTTGGGCGCTCGGGTCTATGCCCCTCAAACCCAACCCCGCCTTCGCATTGCTCTCGTGGCGATCCTTTCGGAAATCATGTTGCGGCGGAAATTGCCATGGCGATTGGTGGAGGCATCGATGGCCATATCGCGACCTACCTCGGCTAGCGCCGGGCGGGCATCACCTTGAACTTCGACATGCCGACGCCTGACGCCTCCGAAAAGCGGCGTCAGGCGCCACGGACCGCGTGCGGCGCCGCTCACGGCGCACTCGTGCCCGGCTTGACCCGGCGCTGCAGCGCCCGCATGGTCAGCATCGCCGCCGTGATGGCCAGCAGCGACACCCCGGTCGTGACGCTGCCGAGCGCGTAAAGCACCGGCGAGGTCACGTTCGTCGTCATGCCGACGATCTCCAGCGGCAGGGTGTTGGTGCTGCCCGCCGTCAGCATGGTCCGGGCGAACTCGTCATACGACAGGCTGAAGCCGAACAGCGCGATCCCCACGACGCCGGGCGCGATGATCGGCAGCACGACCTGGTGGAACACCTGGCCCGGCGACGCGCCGAGGTCGCGCGCAGCCTCCTCCCACGCGCGGTCGAAGCGGTTGAACACCGCGAACATGATCAGGAGGCCAAACGGCAGCGTCCAGGTGAGCTGCGCCCCGAACGCCGAGTTCCACCACGCAGCGTCCCACCCGGCGAGGTTGAACAGCAGCCCGACGCCCAAGCTCACCAGCACGCCCGGCACGATCAGGCTGGCGACGGTCAGCGTGAACAGCGCGCCCGCGCCGCGGAACCGCCGGCGGAAGGCGACGGCCGCGGCCACCGAGACCACGGCGGTCGCCGCCATCACCATGGCCGCCAGGATCAGCGACCGGGTGAAGGCCGCGCCCAGGTCGCCCACCGCCTGCTGCTGGAACAGCCGGGTGAACCAGGCGGTCGAGACCCCGCGCATCGGAAAGGTCAGCCCGCCCTCCGGCCCCTGGAAGGACAGCACGACGATGGTGAGCGTCGGGCCGTACAGGAACAGCACGAACAGCGCGAAGAACCCGCCCAGCAGCCAGCGGCCCAGCCCGGTGATCATGGCGTCCGCCAGATCGGGATCACAATTCCCGCCGGATATCGACGACGCGCAGCAGGGCCGTGACCATCAGCAGCACGAGCAGGAGCAGCACCACGGCGTTGGCGCAAGCCACGGGATACTGCAGAAGCGCGATCTGGTTCGAGATCATCAGCCCCACCGACGCCCGCTGCCCGCCGCCCATCAGCCGCACCGTCGTGAAGTCGCCCATCACCAGCGTGATGATGAACACGGAGCCGATGGCGATGCCGGGCTTGGACAGCGGGAGGATCACCTCCCGCAGCACCGCCCACGGCCCGGCGCCAGCGTCCACCGCGGCCTCGATCAGCCGGCGGTCGATCCGCACCATGGTGTTGAACACCGGCACCACCATGAACAGCGCGTACAGGTGGACAAAGGCGAGCACCACCGCGAAATCAGAGAACAGCAGCACGTCAAGCGGCCGGGCGATTAGCCCGGCGCCCATCAGGGCGCCGTTGAACAGCCCTTCCCGCCCCAGGAACGGCACCCAGGAGATCATGCGGATGACGTTGGAGGTGAGGAACGGCACGGTGCAGACCAGGAACAGCACCGACTGCAGCACGGCGCTCTGCACGCAAAACGCCAGGAACAGCGCGACCGGCACGCCCACCGCGACCGTCAAGCCCCAGACCAGCGCCGTGTACTTCAGCGTGTTGAGGTAGGTCAGCCACGTCACCCGCGAAAGCAGCACGTCCGCGTAGTTGGTGAGCACGACATCGGGGATCAGCCGCACGCTGTCGTAGTCGAAGAAGCTGACCACCACGATGGCCGCCATCGGCACCAGCAGGAAGCCGCCCAGCACCAGCCCGAGCGGCGCCGCGAGGAGGTAGGGCGCCCCCCTCACGCGACCACGAACTCGTTCCATTTCTGCACGAGGTAGCGGTCCTCCGTCATCACCGAGTTCCAGCAGGCGACCTGGCCCATGCGCTCCGTGAACGACCCGCCGTCGCGCACCGCGCCGGCCTTTTCCAGCACCTTGCCGTCCGGCGACTTGATGTCGGACTGCGCGGGCTTGCCTTCCATCCAGAAGCCCCACTCGTCCGCCGTCATGTTCTCCTTCGCCGTTTCCAGCACCGCGCTGTAGTAGCCCTGGCGGTTCAGGTAGGCGCCGGCCCAGCCGGACAAGTACCAGTTGATGTAGTCGTACGCCGCGTCCAGCTCCATGCCGGACAGGTTCTTGGACAATCCGAGGCCGCCGCCCCAGGCGCGGTAGCCCTCCTCCAGCGGCTGGTAGGTGCAGGCGATGCCGCGGGAGCGCACGGCGGTGACGGCGGGGGACCACATGGACTGGATCACCACCTCGCCCGACGCCATCAGGTTCACGCTCTCGTCGAAGCTTTTCCAGAACGCGCGGAACTGCCCGGCGCGCTTGGCCTCGATCAGGAAGGCGGTGGTTTTCTCGATCTCGTCCCGCGTCATGTTGCCCTTGTCGCCGTATTTGATGCGTCCCAGGCTTTCCATCACCATGGCGGCGTCCATGATGCCGATGGACGGGATGTTGAGGATGGACGACTTGCCCTTGAACGCGGGGTCCACGAGGTCGCGCCAGTTGCGGATCGGCCGGCCCACCAGATCGGGGCGGATGCCGAGCGTGTCGGCGTTGTAGATGGTGGGGATCAGCGTCATCCAGCCGCTGGGCTGGGACGCGAACTTGGTGGAGGCCGGCCCCTCGACGAAGCCCACGGTATGCGGCGCGGTGCCCTGGGCGATCCGGCTTTCGGGCGACAGCCGCCCGGTGATGAAGATCGGCACGATCTTGTCGTAGTTCTTGATCCGCTTCACGTCCATCGGCTGCAGCACGCCGGCGGGGAAGATCTTCTTGCAGATCCAGTACTCGATGTCGGCGATGTCGTAGGACCGCGGCTGCGTGATCGCCTTCTGCGCCACCGCGTCGCTGTCGAGGGCCGTCATCGCTAGCGTGAAGCCCAGGTCTTGCTTCACCTTGTCCGCCAGCGCGTTCAGGTTCGACACCCCGGTGCCGAACTGCCGCAGCGTGATGTTGCGGATGTTCTGCGCCCAGATGGTCGGGAAGCCGGTGATCGCGCCCGACCCGGCGGCGGCCCCGGCCAAGCCCAGCCCGGCCTTCAGCGCGGTGCGGCGGCCGATGTTCGTGTTTGCCATGGTGGAACTCCTGAAAAGCGAAGGGGGAGGGGGTCAGGCGCTCAAGGGATGGGCGTCGGCAGGCGACCAGCCGATCCAGGCCGGCTGCCCCACCCCCACGGGATCGGCAAAGAATACGGCATCAGGCAGGATCGCCACCGCGTCCTCCCCGTGCTCCGTGGTGAGCGCCACGCGGACCGACGCGCCCTGGTACTCCACCAGCGACACCGTGCCCCGCATGCCCGGGCACGCCGCGTCCGGCGCGGTGGACAGCCGGCAGCGGTCGGCGCGGACCGCCACCTGAGCGCCGGGGTTGCCCAGCACGTTGTGGCCGCCGATGAAGCGCGCGACAAAGGCGGCGGCCGGGCGGTCGAACACCTCCCGCGGGGCCGCCGCCTGCTGGATGCGGCCGCCGTCCATCACCACGACCAGGTCGGCCAGCGCCATCGCCTCCTCCTGGCTGTGGGTGACGTGGATGAAAGTCAGGCCGAGGTCGCGCTGCAGCCGCTTCAGCTCCGCGCGCATCCGCCCGCGCAGGAAAGGGTCGAGCGCGGAAAGCGGCTCGTCCAGCAGCAGAACCCGCGGCTCGGTCAGCAGCGCGCGGGCCAGCGCCACCCGCTGCTGCTGCCCGCCCGAAAGCTGGGCGGGCATCCGGTCGGCGTATGCCTGCATTTGCACCATCTCCAGCCCGCGCCGCGCCCGCGTGTGCCGCTCGGCCCGGCCGATGCCGCGCATCTTGAGGCCGAACGCCACGTTGTCCAAGCAACTCAGATGCGGAAACAGTGCGTAGCTTTGGAACATCATGGCGGTGCCGCGCCC
>CAXSEX010000317.1:0-5758 GCA_964236415.1 uncultured Acetobacteraceae bacterium
CGTCGTCGCCCCGGCCTTCGAGTTCTCGGGCTTCGAGATGGCGCCCCCCGGGTGGTCGCCGCCTGCCGGCTAGAGTTGGCCTTCCTTTCCGCCGGACGCGCCGGCCCGGCGGCGCTAGGCCTGGGCGGTTGCAGGCGCGGCGCCCGGCCGGGCGGTCCGGTCGGCGCGGAAACGCCGGGCTTGGCCGGGAGCGGTCGCAAGCATGCGCGATGCCGGCGCCGGAGGCCCGTAGAAGTAGCCTTGCGCCTCGTCGCAGCCATGCGCGGCAAGGAATGCCGCCTGCGCCTCGGTTTCCACCCCCTCCGCCACCACGCCGAGGCCAAGCCCGCGCCCCAGCGCCAGCACCGCCTCCACGATGACCACGTCGCTCCGGTCGCTGCCGCTGCCCAGGGCGCCCTTCATGCCAAGCTCGGACACAAAGCCGCGGTCGATCTTCAGCCGGCTCAGCGGGCAGCGCCGCAGCATCGAGAGCGAGGCGAAGCCGGTGCCGAAATCGTCGAGCGCCACGCCCACGCCGTGCGCGTGCAGCGCATGCAACGGCGCGAGCAGCGCGTCGTCGTGGCGCAGCGCGATGGTCTCGGTCAATTCGAGTTCCAGGGCCGAGGCGGGCAGCGCCCAGCGGTTCAGCGCCGCCCGAACCGTGGCTTCCAGCTTGCCCGCCCGGATCTGCTCGGCGAACAGGTTGACGCCGACCCGCAGCGCCAGGCCCTGCTCGCGCCAGGCCGCAGCCTGGCGGCAGCCCTCATCGATCACCCAATCGCCCACCGCGCCCGCCATGGGCCCGGCCTCCAACGCATCCAGGAACGCGGCCGGCGGCAGCAGCCCGTGCTTGGGATGGCGCCAGCGCAGCAGGGCCTCGGCGCCGATCAGGACCCCGCGCCCGAGGCTGATCTGCGGCTGGAAATGCAGCTCGAACTCGCCGCCCCGGGCGGCCCGGCCCACTTCTTCCTCCAAGGCGCGGCGGGCGATGTAGCGTTCCCGCATCGCCGGGTCGAACAGGCGGCATTGCCGGCGGCCCTCGCTCTTGGCGCGGTAAAGCGCCAAGTCCGCGCTGGCCAGCAGGTGCGCGACCTCGGCCGGGGGCGCCACCGCGACGCCGGCGCTGGCGCCCACCCGGAACTCGCGCCCGGCAATGAGGAAGGGCGGGTCAAGGCTTTCCTGCATGGCGTGCGCCAGGCCGCAGGCGGCCGCGTCGTCGAGGCCGGGCAGCAGGGCCGCGAACTCGTCGCCGCCCAGCCGCCCCAGCGTGCCCCGGCCGGCCAGGGGGGCGGCCAGGCGCCGCCCCACCTCGACCAGCAGCGCGTCGCCCGCCGCATGGCCCAGCGTGTCGTTGACGTGCTTGAAGCTGTCGAGGTCGAGCAGGACCATCGCGGCCGGCCCGCCCGCCGCCGCCGCGGCCGCCGTCAGCTCCCCGAGCTTCGCGCGGTTGGAGCATCCGGTCAGCGGGTCGTTGTGCGCGAGGTAGCGCAGCCGGTTCTCGGCGCGGCGCAGCTCCATCCGGTCCATGACCAGGGCGGCGAAGCCGCTGAGCAGCCGCATCTCGCGCTCGTCGAGCGGCGGGTGCGGCACGCGGTCCACGATGCAGAGCGTGCCGATGCGGTGGCCGCCCATCGGGCTGACCAGTGGCGCCCCGGCGTAGAAGCGGAAGCCCAGCTCCGTGACCAGCGGGTGGCCGGCGAACCGCGCATCCGCGGCCAGGTCAGGCACGACGAACACATTGTCGCTCTGGATCGTGTAGGTGCAGAACGCGCCGTCGCGCGGGATGCTCTCGACGTGCAGCCCCGAGCGGCCTTTCACGGCCAGGTGCCGCTCGCCGACAAGGTTGATGAGGCCGATGGGCACCCTGAACAGGTCCGCCGCCATGGCGGCGAAGCTGTCGAAATCGGCTTCGGACGGCGTGCTGGCCAGGCCGTAGGCGGCGAGCGTGTGCAGGCGCTGGCCCTCGTCGCCCGGCACGGCGCCCGTGCCGGCGTGGCCGCCTGGCGTCGATGTCGGCTGCTTGTCCAGCATGAGGTCCCCTCCACTCGGCTGGAGTGCATTCAGTTTCAAGTTGAATTCGTCAATGCAACTTTAGATGGCCTGAAACAAGCTGGATTCGCCTGGCGCACCGATGCTGATGCGATCCAACAACATTGTCCAGTGGGCACCGTCAGCCGCGCTGACGTTGCCCGTTCAAGCGGCACTGAAGGCCGCCCTGCTCATTGCCGCAAGCTTGCCAAGCCGATGCTCAGAAACCCGTGCCTCGGCCACGCCGCGCACGGGCGAAGCACTGCAACCAGAAGATGCTGCCCGCAGCTCGGTCCGGACCGCGGGCAAGCGGAAGCCTGGCAGGCCCAGGACGCCGGGACGTGCCCAAGGGGAAGCCTGCGCCCTCCACTGTGGCGCCGGCAGCCGGCCAATTTCTGGGCGAAGCCTGCCGAGGCGCCGGCGCGCGAGGCGGCTCAGGAGGGGGCGAGGACGATTTCGAAGCGCAGGTGGCCGGACTTCACCGATTGCAGCAGGGTGTCATACAGTTCCATGCCCGCATAATCGTTGCTCGCGGTCAGCGTGATCTCCACCGCCGGGCCGTTGCGCCGCAGGGCGATGCGGTAGCCGTTCGCCGCAACCGGCGGGGCCGGGCTTGGGGCTTGGGTGGGCCGGGCCGGGCCGTTGCGTTCGCCGTCATGCTGCGTCACTTGCAGTGTGCTCCAACTCCAGCCTGCTGAGAAAAGGCCGAAGCAGGCATAACAGGCTTCAAACCTTCACGCTAACAAAAGTTGACATTTCGAGCGCTCGGAATGCCGCGCCGCCGCCGCCGACTGGCAGGGCGGGCTTGACGGCGCCCCGGCTACCCCCGAAGGCTAAGGCATGACCGCCACCTGCATCGCACCCACCGGCGACCGTTGCGGCGAGGGCGTCGTTTGGCACGCCGAGGGGCAGGCGGTCTATTGGACGGACATCAACCGTTTCCTGATCCACCGGCTCGACGCGGCCGGCGGCGGCGTCCACAGCTGGATCTTTGACGAGCCGGTCGTGGCGCTGGCGCTGACCACCCGCCCGGGCACGCTGCTGGTGGCGCTCGGCTCCCGCCTGCTGCTGTGGCGGCCGGAAACGGATGCGCGGCAGGAGCACGGCTTCACGCTGCCGGGCTGGCCGCGGGTCCGGCTGAACGACGGCCGGGCCGATCCTTCCGGCAACTTCTGGGTCGGCTCCATGAAGAACAACGTGCGTCCGGACGGCGAACCCGGCGAAACCGGCCCCGGTGAGGGCACGCTGTTCCGCATCGCTCCCGATGGGGTCGTCACGGTCTGGCGGGAGCGCCTGGGCATCGCCAACACCCTGTGCTGGAGTCCGGACCGCACCCGGTTCTACTCCGCCGACACGCTGGAGAACGAGGTCCGCGTTTACGACTACGACGCCGCGTCCGGCGCCATCGCGAACGAGCGCCCGTTCCTCCAAGCGGCCGGCGCCGGTTTCCCGGACGGCTCGGCCATGGACCGGGAAGGCTGGCTGTGGAACTGCCGCTATGGCGGCGGCTGCATCCTGCGCGCCTCGCCGGACGGCCAAGCGGTTCACCGGGTGGCGATGCCGGTGTCCAACGTCACCACGGCCGCGTTCGGCGGGGAGGCACTGAGGACGCTGTATGTGTCCACCGCCCACCACGGGGGCGAGCGGCTGTCGGGCAGCCTGTTCAAGCTGGAGGTCGATGTGCCGGGCCTGCCGGAGAACCGCTTCCGGCTTTAGCGCCTCGCCTCACGCCGCCTGCGGCTCCTCCTCTTGCAGCACCCGCTCGGTTTCCGGCGCTTCCAGTTGCCAGGGCACCACCAGGACGGACACGTCCGGCCCTCCATGGCGCAGCACCTGGGTGCGCAGCCGCTGCGCGCGGCGGGTGTGCAGCGCGGCTTCCCACCAGCGCCCGCCGGCCAGCTCGCTCACGACGACGACGACGGGGCGGCCGGGGCAGCGCCGCTGCGCCGCCGCCACCTCCCGCAGCAGGGGCGCCAGCACGCTGCGGTATGGCGAAGGCTCGATCACCAGCCGCGGCGCGGGCAGGCCGGCGGCCACCGCGGGCTGCTGCACGAAGCGGGACCATTCATGGCGCAGCCGGGTCTCGTGCTCCGCGGCGTCCGGCCCTTCGAGGTCCGTCAAGTGCAGCGCCACCACGTCCGGCGACAGGCTGGCGGCGACCTGCACGGCGCGCTGCGCCATGCGGTCCCAACGTTCCAGCGGGATCACGGCGCAGGGCGGCGCGTGGTCGCGCAGGTCCATGCTGCGCCGGCTGCCGGCCAGCACCTGGCGTTCCAGGTCGCGGTAGTAGCGCCGGGTCAGCCGCAGCAGCACGAAGGTGAGCGGGATGATCAGCAGGGTCAGCCACGCGCCCTCGGTGAACTTCGCGACCAGGATGATGGCGAGCGCCGCCCCGGTTGACACCGCTCCCAGCCCGTTGATCCCGAGGCGCACCCGGTCGGCGCGCCCCCTGCCCTCGCGCCGCCAATGCATCGCCATGCCCCCTTGGCTGAGCGTGAAGCTCAGGAAGGCCCCCACCGCGAACAGTGGGATCAGCCGGTCGGTGATGCCGCCGAACGCCGCCAGCAACGCCCCGGCGCCGGCCGCGAGGAACAGCACCCCCACGGCATACACCAGCCGCCGCCCCGGCAGGGCAAAGGCCCGGGGAAGGTAGCCGTCATCCGCCACCTGCCGGCACAGGCGGGGGAACCCGACGAAGCTGGTGTTGGCCGACAGGCACAGCACGGCCAGCACGCTGCCGACCGTGACGTAATACACCCAGCCCCGCCCCCACACCGCCGCGACCAGTTGCGACAAAACGCTCTGGTAGCCCTCCGCCGACTGGTCCATCGCCGTCACCCCGTAGCCGCGGGCCAGAAAGGCGATGCCGAGCAGCAGCAGCCCGAGCACCAGGCAGATGGCCGCAAGCGTGCCGCGGGCGTTCTTGACCGTCGGCTCCCTGAAGGCGCCCACGCCGTTGCTGACCGCCTCCACCCCGGTCATCGCCGTGCACCCGGCGGCGAACGCGCGCAGCAGCAGCCACAGGGTCAGCGCCCCGGTGGCCTCGGCCCCGGCTGCCCCTACGTGCCCCGGCGGCGGCTCCACGGGCCGCGGCTGCCCGCCGGCGGTCCAGGCCGCCCAAACGCCCGCGGCCAGGATGAAGGCGAGGCTGGCGATGAACAGGTAGGTGGGCACCGCGAGCGCCAGGCCAGACTCCTTGGTGCCCTCAGGTTGACGACGGTGATGGCCGCCAGCACGGCCAGGCACAACGGAAGGGTGTATGGGTGCAGAACCGGCACGGCGGAGGTGAGCGCGCCCACGCCCGCGGAGATGCCCACGGCCACGTTCAGCATGTAATCGACCATCAGCGCCGCCGCCGCCAGCAGCCCGGCGCCGTGCCCCAGGTTCTCCCGCGCCACCGTGTAGGACCCGCCGTTGCTCGGGTAGGCGGCGACCGTCTGCCAGTACGACAGGAACAGGATGGCGAGCAGCGCCAGGATGGCCCAGGTGATCGGCTGCACGACGCCCAGCCCGGCAGCGCCGGTGACGGCCAGCACGGTCAGCATCGCCTCCGGCCCGTAGGACGCCGAGCCAAGCCCGTCCAAGCCCATTGCGGGCACGCCCTCGAACACGCCGATCTTGCGGCCCTCGGCCTCGCGATTGGCCAGGCGGCGGCCGAGCAGCAGGCTGGTCAGGGACATGCAAGCCTCATGGGACGGGTCGTTGCGGCAGTGATTGCCCGCGCCCAACGCGCCAGCTTGCGCGTTGGTTG
>CAXSEX010000318.1:0-2705 GCA_964236415.1 uncultured Acetobacteraceae bacterium
AGTTTCGTGTCGCCCGGCTCCGGGTTGGATTCCATCGAGACCTGCCTGGGTTCAACGGCGCAGGGCCGCCACGAAGATGGGAACGCGCCGACCGCCGCAGCGGACGCCAACAGCAGGCACCGCCGGAGCCAGTGAGCAGTCACGTCACGGCAACCGCACTTCACCCCTAAATCAAAGCGTTATGGAACGCAATACAAATTCCGATGGAAGTAAAACAAAGGAGTAGAAACGACGAGAGCGGACACAACAGATGCCCGCTCTCTATTAAGAGATGCAAATCAAGCGATGACGCGGTGTTACCCGCAAGCCAGGTTCAGGCTGGAGCGAGCGCCTTGACCCGGGCAGCAAGGCGCGAGATCTTGCGCGACACGGTATTTCGGTGAATGACGCCCTTGCCGGCCGCGCGTTGCAGTTCCGGCTGCGCGAGCCGCAAAGCCTCTGCCGCGGCGGCCTTGTCGCCGGTCGCGCAAGCCGCTTCGACCTTTTTCACGAAGGTTCGCATCCGGCTCTTGCGCGCCTGGTTGCGCACGGTGCGCTTGGCGGTCTGACGGATGCGCTTGCGCGCCGATGCGGTGTTCGCCATGAATTCTTCTCAAGCAATGCAATACAAGGGCACGCCAGGCGCGCCGGAAGCGCACGGTTCTATGGAGGCGGGGCGGCCAAGTCAAGCATGACCGTTCCGTGACCTGGACAGCGTGCCGCGCCGGCATCCCCCCGACCTCACCCCCCACGTCATCCCGGGGCGATGAACGCCGGCTTGCGCTTTTCGGCAAACGCCGCCATGCCCTCCCGCTGGTCCGGCGTGCCGAACAGCGACAAGAACAGCGCGCGTTCCGCCCGCACGCCCTCGGTCAGCGTCGTCTCGAACGCCGCGTTCACCGCGCGCTTGGCCATTGCAACCGCCACAGGCGACAGCGCGGCGATCTTCCCGGCGGTCTTGAGCGCCTCGGCCAACAAGTCCGCGGCTGGGACGACGCGGCTCACCAGGCTGCACCGCTCGGCCTCCGCCGCATCCATCATGCGGGCGGTGAGGCACATCTCCATCGCCTTTGACTTGCCGACGGCCCGGGTCAGCCGCTGCGTGCCGCCGGCGCCGGGGATCACGCCCAGGTTGATCTCCGGCTGGCCGAACCGCGCCCCGTCGCCCGCCAGGATGAAGTCGCACATCATCGCCAGCTCGCAGCCGCCGCCCAGCGCGAAGCCGTTCACCGCGGCGATCACCGGCTTGCGCACCCGCAGCACCGTTTCCCACCGCGCGCCGATGAAGTCGTGCAGGAACACGTCGGGGTAGCTGCGGTCCTTCATCTCCTTGATGTCGGCGCCGGCGGCGAACGCCTTGTCCGACCCGGTCAGCACGACCGCGCCGACCGCCGGGTCCGCGTCGAACGCCAGGAGCTGGCGGCCCAGCTCGTCCATCAACTGGTCGCACAGCGCGTTCAGCGCCTGCGGGCGGTTCAGGCGGATCAGGCCCACGCGGCCGTGCGTCTCGACCAGGATCATTTCAGGTGGGGGGATCATTTCAGGCAGGGGTGTTTCGGCCATGGCGACGCTCCTCGGGGCTTGCATTGCGGCTCAGGCTTGCAAGCGCGGACAATAAAAGGTGCTGCGCCCGGCCTGCACGATGCGGGAAACGCCGGGGCAGGGGGGGCCGGGACAGTCCTGGCATCGCTCGCCCTCCCGCCCATACACCCGCCAAGCGTGCTGGAAATAGCCAAGCTCCCCGTCCGGTTGCACGTAGTCCCGCAGCGAGGACCCCCCGGCGGCGATGGCCTCCAGGAGCGTCGCCTTGATCTCGGACGCGAGCCGGGCCGCCCGCGCGGCGGTCACGTCGGCGGCCAGGCGGCCCGGCGCGATGCCGGCGCGGAACATCGCCTCGCACACGTAGATGTTGCCGAGGCCCGCCACCACCCGCTGGTCCAGCAGCGCCGCCTTGACCGGGGTGCGCCGCCGGGCCAGCGCGCGATGGAGCACGGCGCCGTCGAACGCCTCGTCCAGCGGCTCCGGCCCCAGCCCGGCCAGCAAGCGGTGCGCGTCCTCCGCCACGGTCGGCAGGAGGTCGATGGAGCCGAACCGCCGGGGATCGACGAAGCCGACCAGCCAGCCGTCGTCCGTCTCCAACTCGACGTGCTCGTGCAGCGCCGCCGCGTTGGCGCCGCGTTGGCGGATCAGCATGCGCCCGGACATGCCGAGGTGCAGCAGCACGCTGGTGCCGTCCCCGCCGTCCCGCGGAGCCAGGCGCATCAGGATGTACTTGGCCCGGCGCCGGAACCCCAGCACCTGCGCACCAGTCAGCCGCTCCGCCAGGTCAGGCGGCAGTGGCCAGCGCAGGTTTGGCCGCCGCACCTCCGCCCGGCGGATCATCCGCCCTTCCAGCCGCGCCCGCAGGCCGCGCATCACGGTTTCGACTTCAGGGAGTTCCGGCATCGCTGCCAGGCAGCCTATATGCTGGCCCCATGAGCAGCAATCCCGAGACCGACTTCGGCTTCCGCACCGTGCCCGTGGCCGAGAAGGAACCCATGGTCCGCAAGGTCTTCGACAGCGTGGCGCCGCGCTACGACCTGATGAACGACCTGATGTCGCTCGGCGTCCACCGGCTGTGGAAGCGCGAGTTCATCGCCGGGCTGGCGCCTCGGGCGGACCGCAGCCTGCTTGACCTGGCGGGCGGCACGCAGCTTCCTGACGGAGAAGCTCGACGAGCTCGACAT
>CAXSEX010000318.1:2715-4281 GCA_964236415.1 uncultured Acetobacteraceae bacterium
CCTTCGGCTGGCGCACACGGGGCGGCGGGCCGACGTGGCTCACCGACATCAATCCCTCGATGCTCGCGGAAGCGCGCAAGCGCCCGGGCGCAGGCGAGGTGGAGTTCATGGTCGTGGATGCGGAGGCGATTCCGCTGCCGGACCGCTCGGTGGACCGGGTCAGCATCGCCTTCGGCCTGCGCAACTGCACGGACAAACCGGCGGTGCTGGCGGAAGCGCGCCGGGTGCTCAGGCCCGGCGGGCAGTTCCACTGCCTTGAGTTCTCCCGCGTCCAGGTCGCAGCCCTCGCGCCGGTTTACGATGCCTGGTCGTTCGGGGTGCTGCCCCGCCTGGGCCGCGCCGTCGCGGGCGACGCCGACAGCTACCAATACCTCGCAGAAAGCATCCGCACCTTCCCGGACCAGGAGGCGCTGGCGGCTATGATGCGGGCGGCAGGGCTTTCGCGCGTGCGGCACCGCAACCTGACCGGCGGGATCGCCGCGATCCACACGGGCTGGCGGCTTTGAGCCGGGTCCTGCTCCCCCGCGTCCTGCTGATCGTCAGCGGCGGCATCGCGGCCTACAAGTCGCTGGAACTGGTGCGCCTGCTGCGCCGCGACGGCATCGCCGTCACCGCCGTGCTGACGGAGGGGGGCGCGCAGTTCGTCACGCCGCTCAGCCTGCAGGCGCTGACGGAGGACAAGGTGTACTCCGCCCTGTGGTCGCTGACGGACGAGAGCGAGATGGGCCACATCCAGCTGTCCCGCGCCGCCGACCTGCTGGTGGTCGCGCCCGCCAGCGCCAACATGCTGGCCAAGATGGCGGCCGGGACGGCGGACGACCTCGCCAGCACCGTGCTGCTGGCCACCGACAAGCCGGTGCTGGTGGCGCCCGCCATGAACGTCCGCATGTGGACCCACCCGGCGACGCAGGCCAACATGGCAACCCTGCGCGCCCGCGGCGTGCAGGTGGTGGGGCCGGAGGAGGGCGCGATGGCCTGCAACGAACACGGCTTCGGCCGCCTGGCGGAGCCGCCCGCCATCCTTTCCGCAATCCAAGCTCTGCTGCGCCGCTCGGCCGCCCGTCCGCTGGCCGGGCGGTACGCGCTCGTGACCAGCGGGCCGACGCACGAGCCGATCGACCCGGTGCGCTACCTTGCCAACCGCAGCAGCGGGCGGCAGGGCCATGCCATCGCCGCCGCGCTGAGCGGCCTGGGGGCGCGCGTGACCCTGGTGAGCGGCCCCGTCGCGCTGGCCGATCCGCCCGGCGTCACGGTGCGCCGGGTCAAAACGGCCGAGCAGATGCTGGCGGCCTGCACCGCGGCGCTTCCGGCGGACGTGGCGGTCTGTGCCGCCGCGGTCGCCGACTGGCGCGTGGCGGAGGCATCGGATGCCAAGCTGAAGAAGGCGCCGGGCGCCCCGCCGCCCACCCTGGCGCTGGTGCCGAACCCGGATATCCTGGCGACCCTGGCCGCCGCCGGCCCGGCGCGTCCGCGCCTGGTGGTCGGCTTCGCCGCGGAAACCCACGACATGCTGGAACACGCCCAGGCCAAGCGCGCCCGCAAAGGCTGCGACTGGATCGTCGCCAA
>CAXSEX010000318.1:4302-5744 GCA_964236415.1 uncultured Acetobacteraceae bacterium
GGTGCACATCGTCACCGCGGAAGGCATTGAGGCCTGGCCCCGTCTGCCCAAACTCGACGTTGCCGCGCGCCTTGCGCAACGCATCGCCGAGGCGATGGACACCGCTTCCGCGCTGGGCATTGCCGAGGCGTTGGCATGACCGTGCCCGTCGTGCGGTTCCGCCGGCTGGAGGGCAACGCCGACCTGCCGATCCCCGCTTACGCGACCGAGGGCGCGGCCGGGTTCGACCTGCGCGCCGCGGTGCCGGGCGGCGTGCCGCTCCTGCTGCGGCCCGGCGAGCGCCTGCTGGTGCCGACCGGCTTCGCCTGCGCCGTGCCGCACGGCTGCGAGATGCAGGTCCGTCCGCGGTCGGGCCTTGCGGTGAAGCACGGCGTCACTGTCGCGAACAGCCCCGGCACGGTGGACAGCGACTACCGTGGCCCGCTCATGGTCTGCCTGGTCAACCTCGGCACCGAGCCGTTCGCCATCCGCCGCGGCGACCGGATCGCCCAGGCCGTGGTCGCCCCGGCGCCGCAGCTCACGCTGATCGAGGTCGATGACCTGGACGCCACGGTCCGGGGCGAGGGCGGCTTCGGCTCGACCGGGATGGAGTAGTCAGGTGTCGAAGCTGCCGGGCGACCGCTGGCCGATCATCGACATCAGCTCGCGCCGCGTGGCAGGGTCGTTGCGGAACGCGCCGAGCATCCGGCTGGTGACCATGCTGACGCCGGGCTTGTGCACGCCGCGGGTGGTCATGCACTGGTGCCCGGCCTCGATCACCACGCCGACGCCATGGGGCTGCAGCACCTGCTCGATCGTGTTGGCGATCTGCACCGTCACCTTCTCCTGGATTTGCAGCCGCTTCGCATAGGCGTCCACCACGCGGGCCAGCTTGCTGATGCCCACCACCCGGCGGTTCGGCAGGTAGGCCACGTGGCAGCGCCCGATGATGGGCACCATGTGGTGCTCGCAGTAGCTTTCCAGCCGGATGTCGCGCAGCAAGACGATCTCGTCGTAGCCCTCGACCTCCTCGAACGTGCGTTCCAGCAGGGACACGGGATCGACGGCGTAGCCGCCGAACAGCTCCTTGTAGGATTTCACCACGCGCTTCGGCGTGTCGCGCAGGCCCTCGCGCCCCGGGTCGTCGCCGGCCCAGCGCAGCAGGGTCCGCACTGCGGCCTCAGCCTCCTCCACGGTCGGGCGCCCCTCGCTGACGGAGGACGTGGACGCGGCAGCCGGGGTGATACTGTTCAAGGTGCAGGCGCTTTCAAGAAGGCGCCCCGACCAGGACCGGGCGAGGCGATTCGTTTCACCAAAGGTGGGGCCGCTTTCCGGCCGCGGCAAGTCACCCGGCCAAATCATGTTTTTAACGTAACAATTTGGGTCAGTGGACGCTCCGCCGCTCGTGGGGGCTATCCAGGCTGAACGTCGGGACTTCGGCGTCGAACGCTTCGCCGGTTGCG
>CAXSEX010000319.1:0-5696 GCA_964236415.1 uncultured Acetobacteraceae bacterium
CGCAGTCTGCTCAAACCAGGACCGCGCCGGAATGTGGCGGTGAGCTTTCGCTTACCTTGTCGCAGGATGCGAACAGGGCGCGCTCCCGAACAACGAGCTCGCCGGTCTGAAGTTCGCTCCAGAGATGGATTCCGTAGCACCGGGCCGGCCGATAGGTCTCGAGGACGCCGTCGGCGATCATGGCGAGGCCCCCTCCCGGCTCTTCGGAGGCTAGAAGTCGCGACTGAGAGCCCCGGCGACGATCAGCGCGACAGCCATGTGCCCTGGTGGGCCCGGGCTGGCCTGGAGCTGGCGCTGAAGAAAATCAACGCGCACGGGGCGTCTTGGGAAAGCAGATCGAGCTCGTGTTCGAGGACAACCAGTGCAATCCCTCTGTGGCGGTCACGGTCACGAACAAGCTGTTGGAGACCCGAGTACCGGCTATCATTGGCGCGTAGTGCAGTTCCGCGGTGCTAGCCACGATGCCTCTCTTTCAGAGAGCCGAGATACCCCTCGTGTCAGGCATTGCGACGAGCCCTGCCATTACGGAGAGGGCCAGTGTTGGCGGGAACTCAAGGCACTCCTCGGAACAAGCGGCATCGCTTTTCGCCGCCGTCACGATCGCGAAGCTTCGTCCCTGCCGGCCTCAAGCCGATCAGCGCAGGCCCAGCAGGTCGAGGCCGTCCTCCTGCGCGCGGTCGATCGCAATATCGTAGCCTGCGTCCGCGTGGCGCATCACGCCGGTCGCGGGATCGAGTCGAGGTGGTCGCGACCGATCACGATCGGGGCCTCGAGCGCGCCCTTGGCCACCATGTCGTTGAAAGCAAGGCCGAGGCGGTGACGGTCTCCCAAGCCACCGGCTTACCACGATGGGCATTGGCATAGCTGCCGGCATACTCCGCCTTGCTGTAGCCATCACCTTGCCGGCGGCGTTTGGTAAAGCCGTAGAACACCCACTCGATTGCTTCCGCGAGGCTGGTCTTGCCGAAGCCATTGGGGCCGAAGAAGAGAACGAGATCGCGATCAAGGCGAATGGTTTGGGCCTTCGATCCAAATCCCCGGAAGTTTCGGACTGTGAGTTCAATCAGCCGCATCGCCGAACTCTTGCAACTGTTCATCCAGCAAAGCACGAAGCTTGACAGGGTAACTGGCTGTCGCCGTTTCGGGATCGCGAACCAGCTTGGTGAACTCTGCGATCAGCTTTTTGCCAAGACCGGCTGTGGTTTCAGAGTGCAACACGTCGAGATGCATCTTGTCGGTCATGGGACTCAGGGGCCGGTCATTGAAAGGCGGACAAGAGTCGCGGAGTGGGACACATCCCGCTGAATGTAATGATATGATCCGGTTCACTCAGGCACCATGCGAATGATCCCCAGGCAAGATCGGCGACGGCCTTTCGGAACGCCGGTGTGCCCCTGTCTTCGAATGCCGTCACAAAGGCCGCCTGCTGTGGCTTGAATCCTGCAGCCGTCACCAGCGCCAGCAGGGTCTCGCGCCGCGCTGCCGTGACCGGCCCGTCTGTCGCGACAGCCTCCACGAACACGACCAGCGGGTCGGCCGGCGCCAGATCCACCAGGATCGTATCTGGCAGCACGCGGTCACTCTCGATTTTCAATCCCAGCTCGGACGCCAGCGCATCATCCCGTTGCACGACCTTGTTGCCGCTCTCCGAAATCCACAGCACCGCTGGGTCACCAAGGAAGCGTTTGGCGAACACTTCGACCACGGCCTTGGTGATGATGGAGGACGGCCCAGCCTCCATCTGTCGCGTCTCGCCGTTCGGCAAGGTGACCAGCACCTTCGAGCCTGCAGCGCCGGCAGCTCGACCGCGGAGGCGTATCCGGGCCAACGAGCCGGCCGAGAGATAATGGTCCTGCCAGGCAGCCACCGCCGTGGCCAAGGCCTCGCCTTGCAGTGTGGGATCGAACAGCCCCGCAAAGGCGGACTGGAGCGCGTAGCGCGGCTTGGAAGACGTGGTGGCAAGCCCGACACGGGTGATCACGGCGCCAGCCCTTACAAGCCCGTCGCGCAAGGTCTCGTCACGGATCGGCTCGCGCGTATTGTCCTGAAACCAACGGTCCAGGGGCGGAGCAGACCCCGGCTTTTCGATTGCTTCCGCGTAGGCATTACGGGCCGCATCGGATCGGTTCGCCGCCTGGCTGTCACCCATGCGGACCACGTGCTTGGGGCCGATCCATGTGCCCGTGCCCTCGATTGCCCCAATGTATAGCATCACAAACACCGTCCGCGCCGCCATCTCTCGCACGCAGTAGTTCCGCCTCGGCGATCCCTCCGGGAAAATCGCTTGCAGCCGGGCCTGGGCTTCGGGGATGTCAGGCAGCGCTGGCAGCAAGCGCCCGGTCCTCTTCGCCCGCCGGCTCTTCTCCGGCGTAGGCGGCGGAGATCACGCGCCCTACTTCGGCCGGTGTACGGCCACGGGCCAGCAGCTCGGCAACATGCAGCATTACCGCTGGGGGCGGCACCGGCATCGCTTCCAGCTCGAACGCCGAAACCGCGACCGAGCCGTTGATGCACCGGAAGGCGGCATCGGCGGCATCGCTGTTCAGCAGCGCAGCAATGGCGGCGGATGGGATGACCGGCGAGGCGACGATCGGCCGCACCATATTCAGGTGATTCTCGACGATGGCCGCGCCATGCTTGCGCACGAAGCTCGCCGGCATCTCAGCCGCGATCAGGCGCCGCGCCTGTTCCTTGGCCGTCGTGCGCTGCAGGAGCACGCATGGCTGATCGACCATCAGCCAGGCATCGCGTGGCAGGTCGGCCGAGAACCAGGGCGCGTGGTTGCGCCGCTCCGTCCGCCAGATGAAGCGGCCGTCCGAGGTGACGCTCTCCGCCCACACGATAGGATAGGCCCGCTTGCCCTTCGTGGCGTACAGCTGCGGCTTGAAGCGGTTCCACACCAGCGGACCGGTTGAAACGCCATAGCCGTAATCGGCGAGCCGGTGCGGCATGGCGCGGAGCCGGCACGTCAAGGCGATCTGGTCCGGCGCCCGCGGCAGCAACCACGGTGCTTGTTTGTCGCCCGGCAGCGTGAAGGTGCCGGCGGGGCTGCAGGTCACCTGGCCTCCACTGTCGACGCTCAGAAAACCGACCTGCGCATTGCGGTTCCGGCCGCCGCGGCGATACACCGCCAGCATCTTCTCTTGCAGCACGTCCTCGAACACGCCTGACCGCTCCGCCACCAGGTGGACCGCGACTGGTGGCCCTTCCCGGGCGAGCAAGGCCCGCAGCGCCTTGTGATACAGGCCGGACAGCATAGAGGTCGGGGTCACGTAAGCGACCAGCCCCCCCTTGTTCGTCCAGCGCAGCGCCGCGTCAGTGAACAGGCCGTAGAGGTTCGCATGACCATATGCGCTGCGCGCAAACACGGCACGCCTGGCTGGGAGTGGCGTGACCCGGCCATAGGGCGGGTTGCCTATCACCAGGTCGAAGCTGCTCTCTTCGGCGCGGTGCAGGTCGAGGCTGTCCCGCGTGTTCACCATAAGCGGGATCTCGCGCCCCGCCGCCCGCGCGACCGGCGCCAAGTGGATATCCAGGGCAGCTTGCGCCAGCCAGGCGCCAAACGGGTCCTGCTCAAACCCATGAAGCCGATGCGCGAGCTGCTTCAACACCAGCGCCGGTTCGGTGTCGGCAAGGGCTTCGACCATTCGCGTCGCAGCAGCAACCAGGAATCCCCCTCCCCCGCATGCAGGGTCCAACACCCGCGCGGTGCGCCATTGCGTGCCGGAGACGGTTGCCATGCCGAGCAGGTGCCCGATCAGGGCTGGGGGCGTATAGAAAATACCGTGCTGGGCTCGGTACTCGGGCGGCAGCGCTGACGTGTACACGGCTCCAAGCAGACCGACGATTTTCGCGGCGGGGGCCGCAGCGATGCCTTGAGCCAACCGCTCAGCCGTTGCTATGGCAATGACATCGAGGGGCAAGTTCGGCGTGTCGGCCGGTAAGGGGCGTGGCTGCAAACCTTCGCTCGCCATGATGCCGCCCACGACCGCCGCCGTGAACGCACGTGCAAAGCCCAGCCTCACATCGGATGAGAGCTGCGAGGACAGCAACCGGGCGAGATGGCGATCGACGGCGAGTGCGGGACCGGGAAGGCCCGGCAATCCAGCCTGATCGATGACGGGCAGTGTTCTCCTCGTCCTGCCCACGCCATCCCCTTGCTGTCGATTCGCACCTAGCTTTGATGTTGCCCCAACGCCCAGAAACCGTCCAGCAAGTTCTATTTATGTTCCAGACAGGGGAAATTTGAGGTCGCGGTTGGAACGCCTACATCCGCATTCCACGTCGCTGCCCCAGCTTTTGGCGTTCGGCATGTCGCTGGGCAAGGCTGGCCCCGGCCCGCTCGGCTGACCATAGCGTGCTAATCCGCTCCGCCACCTGATCCAGGGCGGCCCGCTGCCCGGCCGCGACGGAAGACATGCTGACCACCCCTGCCCTGCCCTCGGCCCGGAGCATCTGCCGCACGCCCTCGGCGCCGAACCGGCGCTCGACGGCCGCCTGGAACCGGCCCACCTCGCCCGCGATGGTCCCGTTCTTCTCCACCTCCTGCCAAACCTTCCCGCGGACGGCCTCGTCCGGCGCCGCCCGGAGCGCCACGAGCGCCGCCTCGGCCTCGGCGGACAGGCGCGGCACGCCGGTGCGGTCCGCGGCGCGTTGCGCATCCACGCTTGCCCGATAGACGCGCTCGACCGCCCCCTCGGCATCGCCGAGGCGCTGCAGGCTGCCCGGCAACGCGCTGGCGGCCCGCTGCGCCGCCGCGCGCTCCTGCTTCGCACTACCGGAGGCGAGCCACCCCACCTTGCCCCGCAACTCCCCGAGTTGGCCCGGTTCGCGCGCGACCCGGGAGGCCGCACTGGTCCAGCCCTCGCGCTTGACCAACTCGTCCACCGCCGCCCGTGCCGCGTGCGGGTCCTTGTAGGCGCCGTGCAGGTAGCTCCAGCGCGCCTCCCGCTCGAGCTGCACCCGCTTGTCGGCCGCGACCGCTGCCGCGATCTCGCCCGGCGTGACGCCCCGGCCGAGGCTGTCCCGGTCGCGCCCGGCCGGGTCGGCATAGGGCGGGATGAGCCAGCCATCGCGGGGAACGTCCGTGGCCGCCGGCCAGGCGCTGGACGCCGAGGCGGCGACCTCGGTCCAGAAGGCGCCAGCACGCGCCCGCTCGGCATCGGCCAGAATTTTGTCCGGGTCCGGCTTGCTGGACGTCTCCGCCTCCGCACCCTTTCCAAAGGCTGGGGAAGATGGAACCTCGGCCTGCTGCGCCCGATCCTGATGTGGTGGTTGAGCGGAGTCCGCCGGATCAGGCCGCGGCGATATCTTGGGCGCGGCCACCTCGTCCGCCGTAGCCCAGGCCACGGAGGCGGCGCGCACTTCGCCCCGCCCCATCTGCCGGGCAAGCTGGTGGACGTCCCGCGCCGTCTCGGTCGCGACGAACACCTGCGCGCTCTCCCGTTGCCGGGTCAGCGCCACGTAGCTCGCCGCCGCCCGCCAGTGGTGGGTGTGCAGCAGGTAGGTGTGGTCGAGCGTCTTGCCCTGCCCCTTGTAGATCGTCCCGGCATAGCCGTGCCTAAAACCCTGGAACTCCTCAGCCGACCAGGCCACCTCCCGGCCCTCCTTTCCGGCGGCAACGTCGAGGCGCGCCGACACCTGCCCGGTCTCGGCATCGAGGCCCGTGATGGTCCCGGCATTGCCGTTGTAGATGC
>CAXSEX010000320.1:0-5687 GCA_964236415.1 uncultured Acetobacteraceae bacterium
GGGCGCCGGCCACCCTCAGCACCGCCGCCTGCACGCGCGCGCGGATGATGCAGTCGAGCGCGCCCTTGTCGGACACGATCACCGTCGCCGCCTTGATCGAAAGCGTGTCCAGCGTCTGCATGACGGTTGCGCGGATCTGCTGCCCGAACTGCTTGATCACCTCGCTCTGGATGTGGACGGTCAGCGTGCCGTCCTCGCTGGGCGAGACCTTGACGAGCAGGTCGCTCGATTCGAGCGTGCCCGCCGATGCGTCCTGCACGATCTCCGTCATGGGCGGTCGTCCTTCTGATGGCTAGCCTGCGCCTTGAGGAAGGCAAGCGTCGTCGGCGGCACCAGCGCCTCGATCCCGGCGAGGTCGCCTTGCGCCAGCTTCCTTCGCACCTCCGTCGCCGAAACCGGCGCGCCGCCCACCGCGAGGCGGTCCACCACCACCGTCTCGACCGGGGGCGCTTCCGACGGCGCGTCCTGCAGCCATTGCCTCATGGACTCGTTGTAACGCCGGGTGGTCGCGTCGAGCGGCTCCGTCCCGACGTAGCGCCGGGTGATGCCGAGCGCCGGCGCGATCCGCTCGCGGAACATCAGCAGGTCGATCCCGGTGAAGCTGGTCTCGACCGCCGCCTTCTCCTTGAGAAAGTAGCCCGGGAAGGTCGCGCGCGAGATCACGTACCTGGACCCGTGGTGCACGGTGAGCTTCTCGATCCCGCGCAGCCCCTCCGACACCAGCTTGAAGCGGTCTGGGTAGGAGAACTGCGAGGCGTCCTCCTCCACCACGAACACGTGCAGCCAATCGCATTCCCCGGCGGCCCGTTCCACCAGGGCCTTGTGGCCGAGCGTGAACGGGTTGGCGTTCAGCACGATGCCGCCGATGGTCTTGCCGGGCTTGCGGCCGCGCGCCAGCTTCTCGCAATACTTGTCGAGCGCGACGGGGTTGTTCTCCATGAGCGTCATCACGTCCGGGATCTCCACCAGCGGGTGGAAGGTCCAGCCACGGAAGAGCTTCACGTGGTCCGGGCGGCAATACAGGAACAGGTCGTGGTGCCCGCGGTCGGCAGCCATCTTCAGGACCGCGCTGCCCAGGCCCAGGCTGACGGAGTTGCCGCGCAGGTCGGCGGCGACCGCCACGTCCTTCACCACGTCGCGGTCAAGCCCGGCGCAGCCCACCAGCCGCCCGTCCTGGCGGCACACGATGAAGCTGTCCACCTGCTCGTCCAGGTCAAGGCCGTTCTCGTGCAGAAGCTGCTTGACCTCGGCCTCGGCATCCGCCGAGGTCGCCAGATCGACCGTGTGGAAGTCGAGGTCGTGGTCGGCGCTGAGGTCGGCGCCAGGCGGCTCGTCACTCATTGTGCTCTCCGTGCTGCATGCTGGTCGTGCTTGCCCGTCATTGCCCGGCCGCGAACGCCACGGGCGCGTGCGGGTCGAGCACGACGTAAACGCGGCGCCAAGGCTGGTCGTTCGTCAGGTGCCAGCTATGGCCGCTGCCCGCCGTGTCCTCCGCAAGCAGCACGTCGCCTGGGCGGATGGCGAAGTGCTCGCCGCCGCGCGTCTCGAAATCGAGGTTGCCCGCGAGCGTTATGACAAACTGCCGGGTGGGCGCGGTGTGCCATTCCAGCTTCCCGCCCGGGGCGGTTTCCTGGAACGAAACGCTTTTGGCCGCAACCTTGCCGGACAGCAGGTCGCCGTGCGCGCCCGGGTCGAGCTTGAGCGTGCCGTCCTCGAAGCGGGAATTCCCGTCTTCCCCAGTCCACAGCCTGACGCATCGGATCATGGAACCTCCGTTTGAAGCCCGGATCAACCGAGCAGGTAAATCAACAGCGCGAGGGACGCCACGCTCAGCACGCTCGAGAACAGCAGGTAGGACGCCTGCACCTGCTGGTCTGTACCGTAACGAAGCGCCAGCGTGACCTGCATGGGGCCGGCCGGCAGCGCCAGCGCGAGCACGCCGGCCTTCATCAACCCATGATCGACGTGGAGCAAGCGCAGCGCCACGAGGGCCGCGCCCGGGATGAGCAGGTTGCGGCACGCGGTGAGCCAGACGGCCGCCCATGACAGCGCCGGCTTCTGCCCTTGCAGCACCAGCCCGCTGGCGAACAGCGAGACGCCGCCCACCGTGCTGCCCAGCAGCTTGAACGCATCCAGCAGCAGGTCCGGTATGGGGATGCCGCTCAGCACCGCGGCGATGCCCAGGACCGGCGCGACCACGATGGGCTGCAGCAAGGCCTTGCGCAGGACCGTGGCCACGTCCGCCTCTTCTTCGCGCCGCCCGTCGGCCTCGTTGGGCTGCTTCGGCCCGTAGAACTCGATCAGCAGGAGCGTGGCCGGCACGACGATGATGTTGATGACGCTTGCGCCGACCGCGACGACGATCACCGCCTGGCTGCCGCCGATCAGCGGCGTGAGGATCGGGATGCCGGTGAAGGGGATGGCCGGCAAGCCCAGGCCCATCGCGCGCAGGGCAGTCACGCCGGGCGTCTTGGCCGACCCGCGCCAGATGGTGGCGCACAGGGCCGCGAACGGCACCACCATCCCGATCAGCAGGACCAAGGCCAGCGGCCCTTGCGCCAGCAGGGTGGAACGCGGCGTCGCCACCGTGCCGGAGAACAGCGCGAGCGGGAGCGCGTAGTGCAGCACCATCGTGTTGAGGGCGGTGGCTGCTTTCTGGTCCTCGTCGTGCTGCCAGCCGGCAAAGGCGCCGAGCACCAGCGTCACGACGATGGGCAGGAGGGCGCCGACGATGGTGTGGATCATGGACCGGCCTTCCCGCCTTCGCCGGGCCGGCAAGTGCGTTGGCGATCCGGGCTGGCGGCGCCGTCCGACGCCGCCCTGATGCCGGCCCGGCGCACGCTAGAATGTGCGCTCGCCTTTTCCGCCTCCTCCCACGGAGGGCGGCGCGCTGCTGACGCCCGGGACGTTCTTGAGGTAGCGGGTCTCGATGTCCGACCACTCCTTCAGGCCGACCACCTCCTCGTAGGCCGAGAAATCGACGCCCTTGGTCCCGGCGGGGTACCGGCCCGCCTTGATGTCCTGCAGCGCGCCCTGCAACGCCTTGGTGACCACGAAGATGAGGCTGGTGGGATAGAACACCATCGAGAAGCCCATGGCGTGGATGTCCGGCAGCGGCAGCAGCGGCGTCTTGCCGCCGCCTTCCAGCATGTTCAGCACGAGCGGCTGCCCGCGGAAGGCCTTTGCCACCTGCTCGACCTCCTTCTCGTCCTGGGGCGCCTCGACGAACAGCCCGTCCGCGCCTGCTTTCAGGTAGCGCTCGCCCCGACGCAGCGCCTCGTCCAGGCCCAGGGGCGCGCGCGCGTCCGTGCGGGCGACGACGAACAGGTCCGTGTCGCGGCAGCCGACCGCGGCGGCGATCTTGTCCTCCATCAGTTCCGCGGGGATCACCTGCTTGCCCGCCATGTGGCCGCACCGCTTGGGGGCGACCTGGTCCTCCAGGAAGATGGCGGACACGCCCATGGCGCCATACGAACGCACGACGTGGGCCACGTTCTTCACGTCGCCGTAGCAATCGTCGCAATCGACCATGACGGGCAGGTTCGAAGCCGCAAGCACCTCGCGCACCGTTTGCGCCAGCTCGCCGAACTGGGCCAGGTCGATGTCGGGCAGCCCGAAGCGGGCGCCGACCACGGAGAAGCCGCCGACCTGGAAGGCGCGGAAGCCCGCCTGCTCGATGAGCTTCGCGGTGAGGCCGTCATGCGCCGAGGGGAGGAGGATCAGCTCCCCCGTTTCCAGAGTTTGCCGCCAAGTCGGCCGTTTGCCGTTGGTCGCCATCGCCGAGCCTCCGTGAAACAGCCGGGAACGCGAGCGGTCCCGGTGCATGGTGAAGTGAAAATTGTAAAAAACAAAGTAACTTAGCAAACATCATAATAATTTTTACAGTAAATTTCTGATCAAATGCAGAATTTTATGACAAAATTATTATCTGCTGCAAGAACAGGCCAACGTGCATGGGGTGGACCTTCTGCCCGGGTTCGCTCAGCGGAGCAGGTTGGTCTTGGCAAGCTCGACCAGCTCGGCCCCGCGCCCGTCGAGCAGCGCCCGCAGCGTGTACAGGCTGAACCCGGCCGCTTCCTTGGCCGCGATGTGCGGCGGCATGGACAGCTCCTGGGTGGCCGTGACGGCGTCCAGCAGCGCCGGGCCGGGATGGTCCAGCACCTCGCGCACCGCGGCATGGAGGTCGGCCGGGTCCTCGACGCGCACGCCGTGCAGGCCCACGGCGCGCGCCATCGCGGCGAAGTCGGGGTTCTTCAGGTCGAGGCCCCAATCCAACTGCCCGGCCGCCTGCATCTCCATCTGCACGAAGCCGAGCGTCGAGTTGTCGTAGATCACCAGCTTGATCGGCAGCCGCATCTGCACCAGCGTCAGCACGTCGCCCATCAGCATGGAAAAGCCGCCGTCGCCGCACAGCGCCACCACCTGGCGGTCCGGGAAGCTCGCCTGCACCCCGATCGCGTGCGGCAGGGCGTTGGCCATCGAGCCGTGCGCCCAGGAGCCGACCAGCCGGCGGCGACCGTTCATCGTGAGGTAACGGGCGGCCCAGATCGTGGGCGTGCCGACATCCGCGGTGAACACGGCGTTGTCCGCCGCCAACTGGTCCACCACCCGGGTCAGGTGCTGCGGGTGGATCGGCTTGCGGCCCGGCGTGCCCGTGGCCAGCTCGTCCAGCCCGGCGCGCGCCGTCTTGTAGTGCGCCAGGCAGGCGTCCAGGTGCGCGCGGCCGGTCCGCGCGGCCAGCCGCGGCAGCAGGGCGGCAATGGTGGCGCCCACGTCGCCGACCAGGCCCAGCTCGATCCTGGTGCGGCGGCCCAGGTTCTCCGGCCGGATGTCCACCTGCGCCACGCGGGCGTCGGCCGGGTAGAACTGCCGGTAGGGGAAGTCGGTGCCCAGCATCAGCAGGGCGTCGCAGTTCATCATGGCCTGGTAGCCGGACGAGAAGCCGATCAGCCCGGTCATGCCCACGTCGTAGGGGTTGTCCCACTCGACGCCTTCCTTGCCGCCCAGCGCGTGCACGATGGGGGATTTCAGCGCCTCGGCAAGCTGCATCAGCTCGGGGTGCGCGTGCGCGCAGCCGCGGCCGCACAGCAGCGTCACCGCCTTCGACTCGTTCAGCAGCCGCGCGAGCGCGTCCAGGTCGGCATCCTGCGGACGCACGACAGGGGGCGGCGGCAGCAGGGCCGCGATGGGCGCCATGGCCGCCAGGTTCTCCGCCGCCATCATCAGCAGGTCGCCCGGGATCACCACCACGGCGACGCCGCGCTGGCCGACGGCGGCGCGGATGGCGATCTCAAGGGTCCGCGGCAGCTGGTTCGGGCTGGACACCAGCTCGCAGTAATGGCTGCACTCCCCGAACAGCCGCTCCGGGTGGGTTTCCTGGAAGTAGTTGCTGCCGATCTCGCCGCTGGGGATCTGCGCGGCGATGGCCAGCACCGGCACCCGGGACCGGTGGGCGTCGAACAGCCCGTTGATCAGGTGCGTGTTGCCCGGCCCGCAGGAGCCTGCGCACACGGCGAGCCGGCCCGTCATGTGCGCCTCCGCCGCCGCGGCGAACGCCGCCGTTTCCTCATGCCGGACGTGCACCCATTCGAGGCCGGGCGAGGTCCGCAGCACGTTTGTCAGCCCGTTCAGGCTGTCGCCGGGCAGGCCATACACCCGCTCGACCCCCACGCGCTGCAGCGTGTCGA
>CAXSEX010000321.1:0-5670 GCA_964236415.1 uncultured Acetobacteraceae bacterium
GCAGCATCGTCAGGCCGCCATCGCCCGACAGGGAGATCACCTGCCGGTTCGGAAACGCCGCCGCCGCACCGAGCGCCTGGGGCATCGCGCCCGCCATCGTGCCGTGCGTCAGGCTGATGAGGGTGCGGTTCCGGCCCGTGGCAGGCACGTGGCGCAGCAGCCACACCGTCGGCGAGCCTGCATCCGCGGTCAGGACCGCGTCAACCGCGCTGTGCTTGGCGATCAGGTCGGCGAGGTACTGGGGGTGGATCGCCCCGCCCTTGCCGACCGTCGCCCTTTTCTCAAGCCTGGCCATCGTCTTGCCCTTCAAGGCCAGCGCCTCGTCCAGGAACGCGCGGTCCTCCCGCGGCTTCACCCGGTCAAGAAGCGCCGTCGCGGTCGCCGCGATGTCCCCCACGGCCGCCAGGTCCACGGGATGGCGCCGGCCGAGGTGGGAGGGATCGAGGTCGATCTGGATGATCTTCGCCTTGTCGGGGTAGAACTGGTGCCAGGCGAGGTCGCAGCCGAGAAGCAGCAGCGTGTCGCAGCTCATGATGGCGTGGTAGCCGCTTTCAACGCCGAACACGCCCGTCATGCCGACGCCGAACGGGTTGTCGTGCTCCAGGAAGTCCTTGGCCCGGGAGGTCCAGGCGACGGGCGCCTTCAGCCGCTCGGCCAGCGCGATCACCGCGCCGTGGGCGTGCTCGCAGCCGGAGCCGCCGTAGATCGTCACCTTCCCGCCCTCGTCGAGGGCAGCCGCGAGCTTGCCGACCTCCGCGTCGCTGGGCCGGACAACGGGCGTGGACAGGTGGACGGCGAACTCCGGCTGGTCGGGCGCCGGGGCGCTGGACACGTCGACCGGCACGATCAGCACGGCGACGCCGCGCTTGGACAGCGCCGCTTGCGCCGCCATCGCGGTCAGCCGCCGGGCGCTTGCGGGCGTCCGCAGCTCCTCGCAGAACACCGTGCAATTCCGGTAGATCGACTTGAAGTCAACCTCTTGCGGGAAGTCGAAGCCAAGCTCGTCGCGCGCGATCTGGCTCGCGATGAGCACAACCGGGCAGCGGCTGCGATGCGCGTCGTAGAGGCCGTTGATGAAGTGCAGGCTGCCCGGCCCGCATGACCCGGCACAGGCCGTGAGCTCGCCGGTCAGCATCGCATCGGCGCCTGCCGCAAAGCCTCCGGCCTCCTCGTGGCGCACATGGACGAAGCGGATGCCGCTGTGGCGCATGGCGTCCGTGAAGTAGTTGAGCGTGTCGCCCGGCACCCCGTAGCATCGCTTGACGCCTGCATTCTCCAGGACCGAAACGATCATCTCGGCAACGGTTTGGCTCATCAGGAATACCTTTGCAGCAGGGGTTTGCGGCGAGCGGAAGAAGATGGGCTTTAAACAGAACGTATCGTCCCGGTTGAAACAAACGTTGCCTTGCAGATGGGCGTGCCGTGGCGCCGGCCATGTCAAGGCGCTTCGGTTGTCTTGCCGGTTCGGCGTTACTCGATTTCAATCCAGTGGGTTTCCTGGGGACCCTCCTTGACCATTGCCTGTTGCTTCATGATTTCCATGTTGCGCAGCAGGGCCGGCTCCTTCTTGTGCCTCGCCAGGGCTTCCTCATCCGTCCAGTGCTCGATCAGCATGAACTTCGCAGGGTCGTCTTTAGAGACATGGACAGCAAAGCCCCGGTTGCCATCGGCTGCACGCCCGGTCACGATCGTGCTCACCAGCGTTTTCCACAGCAGCTTCTCCTTGCCGGGCACGGCAGTGAGGTGGCTGACGCTCGTGAACAGTTCCATGATGTTCTCTCGGTTCATCGTTATCTCTCTGACACTTGTAGACTTGCGGTACCGTGCCCCGGGATCCCATCACAGGAACCATGCATGCCGCAGGCAGATTGTTCCTATGGTGGGACAACCGTTGGGCTGCTCCCTATCAGGGTTCGCCTCCACCAGCGCAGGCAGCTCGTCCACGCGCTTCTCGTCGGCACAGCGGGTCAACAGCCCGGCTTCATCAAGAGATGCAACGTAGTCTGACAGGCTTGCCTGAGGCCTCTTTTCCGCTCCGTGGATGGGTGGCCGCCGCATAGGTTGCACGCGACAGCTTACTTGCAGGGCCTCACGGAACGCTCAGAGGTATTATGTATTTCATCAGGTATTTATTGTTCTGATATCTACATCATTAACCAATCCATTGCTGTCACGCGCGTTGAACGCGCTTGTTTGCTCAATGTGCTCACAACCAACCGGGAAACAGGATTACAGGTGCGGGCGTTTGCATCTATTCAATTCATCTGCTTTTGGTGAGATCGTCGGCTCGGCGCATTTTGGCCCGGCTGCAGCGTGGAGAGCAGGACGGCAATGGGCTGCCTGTCGCGATCTTGTTGGTGTGCAAGGAATTGCGAGGTGCTAGGTGTTCAGTCCCAGGCTATAGAGCACCGCCGCCACCGACGACCAACTCCATGCGGTACGGTCGCGGCTCTTCCTCTTCGATCTCGCCCGTCACCACGAACCCGTGCCGGCCGTAGAAGGCCAGGGCCTTCGCGTTCCTGGCCTCAACGATGAGTTGCACGCGGGTCGTGCCCGAGTGACACCCTATGGCCGCCCGGAGCAGCCCTTCACCGATGCCCTGACGTTGGCGGGCCGGCAGGACATAAAGGCGGGAAAGCAGCAGGACGCCTCCACCTTGCTCGACGGCGAAGGCGTGGCCGACCAACTCATCGTCCTGAAGCGCCACCAGGAACGAGGCGTTCGGACGCGCTGACTGCATTGCCAGCACCTCCAGGGCGTGCCACCGATTGGTCGTTTCCGTGACCCGCTCGACGCCGAGCAGGCCGTCATACGTGTCGTGCCACGTCGCGACGAGCAGGCTCCTGACCTTGCCTATGTCGTCCGGCGTGGCAGGACGGATCACAAAGCAACGCTTGCTCATGGAACACCTCCGTGGCCCTGCCGTGAAGTCCAGGTCCGCCAGGGCGCCCACGCCTCCACCAGGGCGGCAGCCCGGGCGTAGCCGCCGGCATTGGGATGGGCGCCATCGCCGGCCAGCGCCTCCGCCCGCCAGGTCGCGTCGCCCGCCAGCGGCCCGTGCAGGTCGAGAAAGGGCATCCCCAACTCGGCGCAGAGGCGTCCCAGCGCCGCCGAAATCGCCGCCGCGCGGGCATCATGCGCCGGGTCGTCCGCGATCGGCGGCGGCCCCACCATCAGCGTCGGGTAGCGCCCACGCGACCAGCCCAGCAACATGCGGGCGTTGGCGAGCGTGGCGGCCGGCTCGACCCGTGGCCGCCCTGCCTCGACGTGCCCGCGATATGCTGGCCGTTCAACCCTCGTCCTGGCGTGCGGGTTGAAGGGCAGGCGCGGGAAGGCGCTTGCTCATGTACACGGCGACCCCAAGCTGCGGATGCACCTCCTCGCGGTCCACCCGGTAACCGAGCCGGCCGTAGAGCCGCAGGTTGCCGGTGAAGCGCCCATTCGTGTAGAGCCGCGTCTCCCCAAGCCCGAGTGACCTTGCAACCTCCTCTGCGTGCGCCAGCAGAACGCGGCCGAACCCCCGGCCTTGGGACGCGGGCGCGACCGCAATGCTCACAATCAGCAGGTGGTCGGCCCCGGGAGCCATCTCGATCAGCGCCACCAGTTCGCCATCCACTTGCAGCAGGTCCACCAAGTGGTCCCGCACAGCCACGCTGTGGTCCGCCGTCATGGGCTTCGGCTCGCGGCCGATCACCGGGACCCATTTGGCGTAAGCCCCGCGCGTCAGCTCGCGGACTGCCGCGGCGTCGGCTTGGGTGGCGCGCCGTAACGTCGCCTGGGTCGGGTCGTGGTCCTGCACGGCGCTCTCCTGAGAAATGGGCAAAGAAAAACCCCCGGAGCCGAGGGCTGCGGGGGTTCGAGGGCGCGGGCTGAGGCCGCTTCGACTGTGGACGCCTGCTAAAGGGCGGTCACCACCGGAGGGCCAATCTGCACGCAGCCACGAAGGCCGCCGCCGGAGCACGGCGTCGGCGTCGGTTCGCGGCAATGAGGTGCAGGGCGCCCATATGACGAGCTTAGGAGCACCCTTTCGCTGCGGTCAACGGGGATGACCGGGCGCCGTGCAGTTTTGCGACACGTCCAGCACACGAAGCGCGACGCGCTACGTGGCCGGGCGCGCCAGTACTCGCGCCAGGTCGTTGGTCGCGAAGCCCACAAGGTCCGCGGACGAAGCAAGGACCGCATCGGCGGCACCGACCCGCCCCGTCCGGGCGCGGCTTGCCGCGAGGTACCGGCGCGGTTGCGGCACCTCCGGCGTCCACTGGAATAAGCAACTGTCGGAACAAATAGGTGACCCCGGTCACTGCCCGGCCTGCCCTGGGCTGCCATGGTCCCGTCGAGAGATCGGGGTGCAGCAGACGGGGTTGCTTCATGGACGTGTTTGAGCAGGCTTTTGCGTTTGTGGTTGGCCACGAGGGCGGCTACGGGGCCGTCCCCACCGATCCCGGCAACTGGACCGGCGGCCGCTGCGGCGCGGGCGAGTGCCGCGGCACCCACTGGGGCATCAGCGCCGCCGCCTACCCGCAGCTCGACATCCAGGCGCTCACGCAGGCGCAGGCGGGCGAGATCTACCGCCGCGACTACTGGGACCGCGCCGGCTGCGGCCGGCTGCCGCCGCCGCTGGCGCTGCTCGTGTTCGACGCCGCGGTGAACAACGGCGTGGGCCGGGCGGTGCACTGGCTGCAAGCGGCGCTCGGCGTGGCGCCCACCGGCGCCCTGGGGTCAGACACGCTGGCGGCCATGGACGCGCAGGCTGGCCGTGGCGCGCCGCTTTGCGCCGAGTTCCAGGCACGGCGCCTTTCCTTCATGGCGGGCCTGCCGACCTGGCGGACGTTTGGGACCGGCTGGAGCCGCAGGCTGTGCGCCCTGCCGTTCCAGGCCATGCAGATGGGAGGACACGCATGAACCTGACAGACGCCTTGACCAGCGCCGCCAAGGGCGCGGCGGTGGGCGCCGCCGCCGGGCCGGTTGGGGCGGCCGTGGGGGGCCTGGGCGGCCTCGTGGTGGACATCGCGCCCGAGGTCGGGCGCTGGCTGTTCGGCAGCACCGCCGGCCAAACGGCGGGCCTGGTGGCCAGGGCCGTGGAGGCCGCGACCGGCACCGCGGACGCGGACGCGGCGCAGGCGGTGCTGGCGCAGAACCCCGGCGCCGTGTCCCAGCTCCGGGTGCAGCTTGCGATGGTCGCGGCGCAGCAGCAGGCGGAAGCGGACCGGGCAGCGGAGGCGCAGCGGGCGGCGGAACTGGCGGCGGTGCAGGCGGCCCTGGCCGACCGCACCGGGGCGCGCAGCCAAACGCAGGCGCTGGCGCAGATGCACAGCCGCATCGCCTGGGCGCCGGCTGTGCTGAGCCTGACCATCCTGGTGGCGTTCGGGTCGCTGATCTTCGTGGTGCTGACGCATGACAGCCTGTCGGACCGGACCATGCCGCTGGCCAACGTGCTGTTGGGGTCCTTGGCGGCGATGGCGACGCAGGTGGCGAACTACTGGCTGGGCTCCTCGTCCAGCTCGGCGGCGAAGTCCGAGCAGATCACGGCCCTCAGCGCAGACGCGCAGGCTTCCGTGCCGGGCGACATCGTGCACCGCCTGCTGCCCGCCGGCCCCCAAGCCCTCGCGCCGCGGTGAGGATGATGCCTAGTACCTCTGCACAGAGGTTTTGACTGTTTGAGCGTATCCA
>CAXSEX010000322.1:0-5669 GCA_964236415.1 uncultured Acetobacteraceae bacterium
GAGCAGGCTCACGGCGGTGAAGGTCCCCAGCCCGACGACGGCGAGCAGCACGACCACCTGCGCCATCGAGCCGCTGAGGAAGAACTCAAGCGTGGAGCGCGCCTGCGAGATGGTGAAGGCCGACGCCACCGTGCCGATCAGGCTGCCGGCGCCGCCGAACACGACGACGAGGAACGCATCGACGATGTAGAGCTGGCCCGCGGTCGGGCTGGTCGATCCGATCATGGTGAAGGCGCTGCCCGCCACCCCCGCGATGCCGCAGCCGAGGCCGAACGTCAGCCGGTCCACCCGCGCCGTGTCGATGCCCACGGCGCCTGCCATCGCCCGGTTCTGCATCACCGCCCGAACCTGCTTGCCCCAGCCGAGCCGGAAGATCAGCAGATAGACCCCGAGGGTGATCAGCGTGGTCAGCGCCATGACGATCAGGCCGTTGATCGGGATCTGGATGCTGTCGGACAGGTTGGCGGCGCCCATCATCCAGTCCGGCTGGTCCACGCCCACCTCCCGCGCGCCGAACACCGATCGGTACACCTGCTGCAGGATGAGGCTCAGCCCCCAGGTCGCCAGCAGCGTGTCGAGCGGGCGGCGGTACAGGTGGCGGATCAGCAGCCACTCCACTGCCATGCCCGCAAGCCCCGCGGCGCAGAACGCCAGGACGACGGCGACGAAGAAGTAGGCGCCGAACGCGCCGGGCAGATAGGTCGTGAACAGCCGCGAGGTCAGGAAGGTGACGTAGGCGCCGAGGATCATGAACTCGCCGTGCGCCATGTTGATGACGCCCATCTGGCCGAAGATGACGGCCAGGCCCAGCGCCATCAGCACGAACACGGAGAACAGGATCAGGCCCGCGAACCCCTGCATCGCCATGATGGAGCCGAGGTCGCCGAACGAGTAGCCCATCAGCATGGCCGGCCCTCCAGCCCCGCCCGCTACTGGTAGCCCTTGGGGAACGGGTCCGGCTGCACCAGCTCCGCCGTCTCGTAGACCAGCTCGTACTGGCCGTTCGCCAGCGCCTTGCCGACGCGGGTCTTGCTCCAAAGGTGGTGGTTCTCGTGGATGCGGACGTAGCCCTCCGGCGCGCCCTTGAACTCGACGCCGGGCGAGGCGGCGGCGATCTTGTCCACGTCGAAGCTGCCGGCCTTCTCCGCCGTGAGCTTCCACAGCCACGGCCCGAGATAGGCCGCCTGCGTCACGTCGCCGATCACGCTCTTGTCGCCGTACATCTTGTCGAAGTCCGCGACGAACGCCTTGTTGTTCGGGTTGTCGAGGCTTTGGAAGTACTTCATGCAGGCGAATGCGCCTGCGATGTTCTCGCCGCCGATGCCGCCGATCTCGTCCTCCGTGACCGAGATGGTCAGCAGCGTCTGCTTGCTGAGGTCCACCCCCGCCGCCTTGAGCTGCTTGTAGAACGCGACGTTGGAGCCGCCCACGATGATCGCGTAGATCACGTCGGGCTTGGACAGCTTGATTTTGTTGATCACCGAGTTGAACTGCGTGTGGCCGAGCGGGAAGTAGTCCTCCCCCACCACCTTGCAGCCCGCGAGGTGCCCCTCGATGTGCTTGCGCGCGATCTTGTTGGACGTGCGCGGCCAGATGTAGTCGGAGCCGAGCAGGTAGAACGTCTTGCTGCCCCGGGTCTTGTTCACCCAGTCAAGACCGGCCAGGATCTGCTGCGTCGCTTCCTGCCCGGTGTAGATGACGTTCTTGGATTGCTCCAGCCCTTCGTAGAACGTCGGGTAGTACAGCATCCCGTTGTACTGCTCGAACACTGGCAGCACCGCCTTGCGCGACGCCGAAGTCCAGCAGCCGAACACCGCGGCGCACTTGTCGTTGACCAGCAGCTTCTTCGCCTTCTCCGCGAAGTTCGGCCAGTCGCTGGCGCCGTCCTCCTGGATGGACTTGATCTGCCGCCCCAGCACGCCGCCTTGCGCGTTGATCTCGGAGATCGCCAGCTTCTCCGCTTCCACCGAGCCGGTTTCGCTGATCGCCATGGTGCCGGTGATCGAGTGCAGGATGCCCACCGTCACCGTGCTGTCGGTGACGGCGAGGCCCGTGGTGTTGATTGCGGTGGTGGCGGGCGCCTGCGCCCATGCGGGCCGGGGCAGCAATGATGGCAGCAGCGCCGCCGCCGAGGCGCCCGCCATCCCCTGCATCAGGCGCCGGCGATGCGGGCTGCGGATGTCGTCGGTCATGGTTGTTCCCCAGGAAACGTGCGGATCGCGATTGAGCCTGGAGAAGCTGTTTGAGAATTGTGCGGCGCGATATACGTTAAATGACGTATGCCGGCGCCGGCGTTCCCTGTGCAGGATGGGAAAGGTCCACCACTTGCGCGGGAGACAGCCCACTGGCACGCGGCACCACGCAATCCCAGATCGGCGCCTGCCCCGCGCAGTCCCCCGCTCGCGAGTCCCTGGCCCGCGAGCCGTGACGACCCGGCAGCGCATCGTCCGCGTGCGGCGCGACTACAACCAGTGGGTCGCCAACGAGACCCTCGAAGACTACGCCCTGCGCTTCACCGCCAAGACCGCCCGCCGCTGGTCCGCCGCCCGCGTCGCCAACACGGCGCTCGGCGCCATTTCCTTCCTGGCGCTTGAGGCCATCGGCGGCACGGTCACGCTTGAGTACGGCTTCACGAACGCGGTCGCCGCCATCCTGGCGGTGGGCGCGCTGATCTTCGCGACCGGCGTGCCGATCTGCTGGTACGCCGCGCGGTTCGGGGTGGACATCGACCTGCTGACGCGCGGCGCCGGGTTCGGCTACATCGGGTCCACCATCACCTCGCTGATCTACGCCTCCTTCACCTTCCTGTTCTTCGCCATCGAGGCGGTGATCCTCGCCTCCATGCTGGACGCTTGCTTCGGCATCCCCTTGCCGGTCGGCTACGTGCTGTGCACCGCCGCCGTGGTGCCGCTGGTGACGCACGGCATCACCTTCATCAGCCGCTTCCAGCTTTGGACCCAGCCGGCCTGGATCGCGCTGCACCTGCTGCCGTTCGCCTTCATCGCGTTCGGGGGCGCCGCGCCCTTCACGCAATGGGCGGCCCACGGCGCGGGCGGCGAGGCCGCGGGGTCCTTGCAGATCGGCCTGTTCGGGGCGGCGGCCTCCGTGGTGTTCTCGCTCATCGCGCAGATCGGCGAGCAGGTCGATTACCTGCGCTTCCTGCCGCCCCTGGACCCGGCGGCGCCGCGGCGGGCACGCTGGGCCTGGTGGGGGGCGCTGCTGGCAGGCGGGCCGGGCTGGATCGTGCCCGGCGTGCTCAAGCTGCTGGCCGGGTCGTTCCTGGCGACGCTCGCGGTCGGGCACGGGCTGCCGGCGGCGGACGCCGCGTTGCCGATGCAGATGTACCGGGTCGCGTTCGGCTACGTCACCGGCTCCCCCGCGGCGGCGCTGGCGCTGGCGGCTGCTTTCGTCGCCGTTTCGCAGATGAAGATCAACGTGACCAACGCCTACGCCGGGTCCATCGCGTGGTCCAACTTCTTCTCGCGCCTGACGCACAGCCATCCCGGCCGGGTCGTGTGGCTGGTGTTCAACCTGGCCATCGCCCTGCTGCTGATGGAGATCGGCGTATATGCGGCCATCGAGCATATCCTGGTCGGCTATTCCAACGTCGCCGCCGCCTGGGTGGGGGCGCTGGTGGCCGACCTGGTGCTGAACAAGCCGCTCGGCCTCAGCCCGCCCTCCATCGAGTTCAAGCGCGCCCACCTGTTCGACTTCAACCCCGTGGGCATCGGCGCCATGGCGGGCGGCGTCGCGGTGTCGCTTTGCGCCTATGCCGGGGCGTTCGGCCCGGCGGCGCAGGCCTTGTCGCCGTTCCTGGCCTTCGGCATCGCCTTTGCAGCCGCGCCCTTGATCGCCTGGGCGACCGACGGGCGGTTCTACCTCGCCCGCAAGCCGCGCGCCCATTGGTCCCGCCTGCCGGCCCTGCGCTGCACCGTGTGCGAGAACCGTTTCGAGCCGGAGGACATGGCGTTCTGCCCGGCCTATTCCGGGGCCATCTGCTCCTTGTGCTGCTCGCTCGACGCGCGCTGCCATGACCGCTGCAAGCCGGCCTCCGCCCGGGCCTCGGCGCAGCTTCGCCGGGTGCTGGCCGCCGTGCTGCCGGCGCGGGCGCAGGCGGCGCTCGACAGCGCGCTCGGGCGGTATGCCCTGGTGTTCGGGCTGTTCGTGGGCGCCATCGGGCTGATCCTGCTGGGCATCCACTCGCAGATCGCCGGCACCGCGCCGGCCGGCGCCCCCATCGTCGCGGCGGCGTTCTGGAAGGCGTTCTCCGTGCTGTCGGTGATCGCGGGCGTCGCGGCCTGGCTGCTGGTGCTGGCGCGGGACAGCCAGCGCGTGGCGCAGCAGGAAACCGACCGGCAGACCAGCCTGCTGACCGGCGAGATCAACGCCCACCGCCGCACCGACGCGCAGCTGCAAAAGGCCAAGGAGGTCGCCGAGGCCGCCAACCTGGCGAAAAGCCGCTTCGTCGTCGGCGTCAGCCACGAGCTGCGCTCGCCGCTGAACGCGATCCTCGGCTACGCGCAGCTGCTGGAGCACGATGCCGCCATCCCCGAAGCGCGGCGCGAGAGCATCGGCGTGATCCGGCGCAGCGGCGAGCACCTGGCCGGGCTGATCGAGGGACTGCTGGACATCTCGAAGATCGAGGCCGGGCGGATCGAGCTGTACCGGGACGAGGTGCGCCTGCCGGAGTTCCTCGGCCAGATCGCCAACATGTTCCGGCTGCAGGCGGAGGCGAAGGGCCTGCGCTTCGTGTTCCTGCCGCCCGGCGTGCCCGCGGTGGTCTATACGGACGAGCGGCGGCTGCGGCAGATCCTGATCAACCTGCTGTCCAACGCCGTGAAGTTCACCGCCGCTGGCAGCGTCAGCCTGGGCCTCCGCTGGCGCGGCGCCATCGCCGAGATCACCGTGTCCGACACGGGGATCGGCATCGGGCGCGCGGACCAGGAGCGCGTGTTCGAGCCGTTCCAGCGCATCGACCAGGGCCGGGCGGCGGTGGCGCCGGGCGTGGGGCTGGGCCTCACCATCACCAAGCTGCTGACCCAGATCATGGGCGGCGAGATCACGCTCTTGAGCCAGCCCGGCGTCGGCAGCCGGTTCACCATCCGGCTCATGCTGTCCGAGGTCATGCAGCCCCGGCCCGCCGCGCCCGCGGGGCGCGCCATCGGCGGCTATGCCGGGCCGCGGCGCACGGTCGCCGTGGTGGACGACAACCCGGTGCACCGCGCGCTGCTGGAGGAGGCGCTGGCCCCGCTCGGCTTCGCCGTGCTCACCGCCGGAAGCGGCGCGGACTGCCTGCTCCTGGCGGCGCTGCGGGAGCCGGACCTGTTCCTGATCGACCTCGCCATGCCGGGCATGGACGGCTGGGAGCTGGCCGGGCGCCTTCGCGCCATGGGGCACCGGACGGCCCCGATCGTCATCGTGTCCGCCAACGCCGGCGAGCTGCGCCGGCCCATGGGGGAGGGGGCGCACCACGACGCGGTGATCCCCAAGCCCGTCGATTTCGCGGTGCTGCTCGACATCATCGCCGCCAAGCTGGGGCTGCGCTGGACCGACCTGCCTGCCCCTGTGCCTGCGTCCGCGCCGGCCGGGGCGGCAGCGGACAGCGGGCCGGCTCCGGCGCTCCGCCCGGGGCAGGCCGAGGTGGCCGAGGCGGTCATCGACGGGCGCGA
>CAXSEX010000323.1:0-5653 GCA_964236415.1 uncultured Acetobacteraceae bacterium
GTGGGCCCTTGGAGCCCGGCGCCGGCCCGCAGCCGCGCCCGGAGCGCCTCGACCACCCCATCCGACAGCAACTCGCCCAGCCGCCCGGGCGGCGGGTTGCCGTTCTGGATGCGGACCGAGGCGGCCATCCTGGTCGCGCGGATCACCAGGTCCAAGTGCCCGGCCGTTTCCCGGCCCAGCGCCGCGACATCGAACCCGTCGAGCAGCCGCAGCGTCAGCAGGAACTGGAAGCCCTCGCAGGGCGGGGGCGGCGTGTGCACCAGCATCCCACGATAACGGACCGCGACGGGTTCGCGCCAGACCGCTGGGACCGCGGCGAGGTCGTTCATGGCCAGCGTGCCCCCCAGCGCCTGCACGTGGTCGACGATCCGGCGTCCGAGGGCCCCATCGTACAGGATGCCGGCCCCATGCGTCCCGATCTGCCGCAATGTCTCAGCCAGATGCGGCTGCCGCACGGTCGCGCCGGCCGCTATCCCTGCGCCGAACGGATAGGCCAAACGGAACGCCTCGCCGTGGCGGGGGTCGGCCGCCAGCGCGGGGGCGTGCTGCGTGATCTCCTCGGCGCCGAACCGCCCGACCTCGAACCCGTCCATGGCCAGGGCGATCGCCGGGGCCAGAAGGCGGTCGAGCGGAAGGCTGCCGCAGGCCTGCCACAACACCAACCACCCAGCAAGGCTGGATGGCGTTCCCACCGAGAGCGGGCCCCGGGCCAACTGGTCGCGCGACGAGAAGCGCTCGACCGGGAAGGAGTGTGGGACGGGCGCCACGAAATCCAGCACCCGGACCCTTTGCTCCGCCGCAACCCACATCGTGGCGTATCCCATGCCGGCCAGCCCGGACATGTAGGGCTCGACGACGTTGAGGCATGCGGCCAGGGCGATGGCGGCGTCGAACGCGTTGCCGCCGCCACGCAGGATGCGTGCGCCCGCTTCGGATGCCAGCCGGTGGGCGCTGGCCACCACCCCTGCCGCCGAGGTTGAGCCGCCTTCACCCATGCGCCGCCCCTCCGTGCCTCGTGCCGCCGCTGCTCGTGCGGCCGGGGTGGGGCGCGCCGCGTCCGGCCGTCATTCCGGCACTGGTGCCGCCACCAAACGAAGCATCCTCTTGCACGGCATGATCATGACGGAAGGCGGCAGACCGGGACATTGCTTTCGCAAGACTATAGCAATGCCCAGACGGCATGGCCCGGGATACTTGGGGGCAGCCGACAATGGACTTGAGGCACAATGGCGGACTGTGTACTGGAGCGGCATCCGGGGCGGAGGGACGAGATGGCGTGGTCGGGTAGAACCACAGTGGCGCCGGCACTAGCGGGGGCGCCGGCACCAGCGGCGGGGTCAGGGCCAGTGTCCGGGGCAGTATCGGGGCCAGTATCCGGGGCAGTGATCGGGCCGCGGTCCTGGTTCGACCGGATATGGTCGTCGATCGCGGACCGGGGGCGGTTCTATGCCGATGTCCTCGGGCCCGAAGCCCTTTCTCAGCCGCTTGATCGCGCCGAGGAGCTCGCTTCAGCCCTGCTGTCCGAGCGCGGCGAGGCCGCCGGCGCTGCCGTGGCGCGCGAACTCCAGGATGCGTTGGCCCGTTTGAGCCCCGAGGACCGAGGATCGCTTTATGCTCACCTCGCGGCGAACTTCCTGCCGGAAACCGAGCGGCTGCGTGCGGCCGCAAAAACCTACCTCGAACACTCCACACCCGAGAACGCGAGCCGGCTTGCGGAAGCCGCGGAGCCGACCCGGCAGGAGCTGCTGCGCCGGATGAACATGGCACCGGGTGGAACGGCCAGCCTCGTGGGGATCCGCAAGGATGTCCTGTCGCTCGTGCGGAGCAGGCCGGAGCTGTGCACGCTGGAATCGGACCTGAAACACCTGCTGTCCTCCTGGTTCAACAGGGGTTTCCTGGAACTGCGCCGCATCGACTGGCAGACCCCGGCGGCCATTCTGGAGAAGATCATCGCCTATGAGGCCGTGCACGAGATCACCGGCTGGACGGACCTCAGGCGCCGCCTGGCGCAGGATCGGCGCTGCTTCGGCTTCTTCCATCCGGCCCTATCCGGCGAACCCATCATCTTCGTCGAAGTGGCGTTGGTCCGGGGGCTGGCGAGTTCCATCCAGCCGCTGCTGACCGATGCGGCGGGGACGGAGAAGGACGCGGCTGCGGACACGGCGACCTTCTACTCTATCTCCAACTGCCAGGACGGCCTGCGCGGCATCTCGTTCGGCAGCTTCCTGATCAAACAGGTGGTCGAAGAGCTGAAGGGCGAGATGCCCGGCCTGGTGCGCTTTGCGACGCTGTCGCCCATCCCCGGCCTACGGCGGTGGCTGGAGCTTCGCGCCGTGGCGGCCGACGCCGAACCCCTGCTGCGGGAGGACGAGCGTGTTGCCCTCACGGCCGCGCTTGCTGCGGGGATGCCGGAGGCGGAGGTGCCGGGGGTGCCGGGGGCGGCGGAAGCCGGGCCGCTCCTGCGCGCGCTTGCCGTCGAGCGGTGGTGGGAGGATCCCTTGCTGGAGGGTGCGCTGAGGGCGCCGCTCACACGGGCCTGCGCAGTGTTCCTGACGACGGCGAACAACGGGCAGGCGGACATCGACCCGGTTGCACGTTTCCACCTCGGCAACGGGGCGCGGCTCGAGCGCATTAACTGGCTGGGCAACGTGGCCGCCCGCGGCATCCGGGAATCGTTCGGGCTGATGGTCAACTACCTTTATGATCCCGAGCAGATCGTCCCGAACCATGAGGCTTTCGTGCGGGGCCGGGTCATCCGCTCGGCGGGCGTGGACGAGATCACCGTCGCAGCCGCGCCGGTTTCGGCAACGGGACCGAAGAACCGGCGCTTCCAGAAGACGCCAGCCCTGGGTTAGCGGACGAGCAGGCGCGAAGGGCGATCTTCTCCCCCCGAACGCCGCAGCCTGTCGGGGACAAGCTACCAGGGCGCGTGCAGCGCGGGCCCGATGGCGGGCATCACGACTAGACATCCAGCAAGGGGCCACCATGGAAGACCCAGCCGAACGGCATCGCGTGGGCGACGCCACCATCACCAAGGTTCCCGAACTCACGCTGGACGCAATCCCGCCGGGGTATCTTTATCCCGGCAGCGACCCGGTTGTGGCCGAGGCGGAAGGGCGCAGGCTCGACCCGGCCTCGCTCGACCCGCAAACGGGCCGGCTGCGGCTGGGCGTTCACGCCTGGCTGGTTCGCACGCCGACGCGGACGATCCTGGTCGACACCGCATCGGGCAACGGCAAGACGCGGTCGGGTTCGCCAGTGTTCAACCAGCTCAAGGAGCCGTTCCTGGCCCGGCTCAAGGCGGCGGGCGCCAGCCCCGGGGATGTCGATGTGGTCCTCCACACCCATCTGCACGTGGATCACGTCGGCTGGAACACGCATTGGGTGGACGGGCGCTGGGTTCCGACCTTCTTCAACGCTCGCCACACCTTTTCACGGCGTGAACGCGACTACCTGACCGCCCTCGCGGCGGGGGGCGATGCGGCCGAGGCGATCCGGGCGGCGGCCAAGCTCGGCCAGATGGCCGTCCTTCCGGATTTCGAGTTCTACCAGGACAGCATCGTGCCCGTGACCGAGGCTGGGCTGACGCGGGAGATCGTCGTGGATGGCACGGAGGTCGAAGCGGGATTCTCCTTTCTTCCCAGCGCGGGCCACAGCATCGATCACGCCTGCATCGGCTTCACCTCGCGTGGTGAACACGCGTTGTTCTGGGGCGACGTGATGCACAGCCCGATGCAGTTCGCGCAGCCGGACTGGAACTCGATGTATTGCGAGTTCCCCATTGCTGCGCGCAAGGCCCGGCGATGGGCGATGGGTCATGCGGCAGATACAGGCGCGCTTGTCCTGACGACGCACTTCGCCGGGTCATCCGCCGGGCGGGTCACACGGAAGGACGGCCGGTTCGCCTGGACGTTCGCATGACCGAGGCGCGCGGCATGACTGACGGGCGGCCTTCTGGAAGTGACCAGGCCCGCCTGGCCAACCCCATCCGGCACTGCGGCTTTGCGCGGCCGGGGAGAGAACGGCCTAGCGCTGCACTCGGTGCGGGTTCGGAGGTTCAGATGCGCCGGGCTGGTTGTCTGGGGGTCGTGTCCCATCGCGTGGTGTAGGATCGCGTTGCGGTCCTGAGCGGGGCTGGGCCGCTTGTCAGGCTGCCACTGCGGGCAGGCTGACGGTGGGATCATCGCTGATCGGCGCCAGGGTTTCCAGGGTCATGTAGCGGCGCTGGGTGGCCCACTCGTCGTTTTGCTCCAGCAGGAGCGCGCCGACGAGCCTGACGACGGCTGCCTCGTTCGGGAATATGCCCACGACGTCGCTGCGCCGCTTGGTCTCGCCGTTGAGACGTTCGAGCGGGTTGGTCGAGTGGAGTTTGGCCCGGTGCGCGGCAGGGAACCCCATGTAGGCCAGCACGTCCGCCTCGGCCTCGTCCATGCGGTCCGCAAGCTTGGACACGCGCGGGCGAAGTTGGTCGGCGACTGCTCGCCATTGCTGCTGGGCGGCTTGGGCGTCGCTCTGGGCGAACGCCGTGCCGATCCAGGCCGAGACGACCCGGCGCTGGCTCTTGCCCGCGTGCGCCATCGCGTTGCGCAGGAAGTGGACCCGGCAGTGCTGCCAGGTGGCCCCCAGCACGCGCGACGCAGCCGCCTTCAAGCCCTTGTGGGCGTCAGAGATCACCAACTTGACGCCGCGCAGCCCGCGGTGCGTCAGGCTGCGCAGGAAGTCTGTCCAGAACGGCTCGGCCTCGCTGTTGCCAACGGTCATGCCCAGCACCTCGCGGCGCCCATCCGTGTTGACGGCCACGGCGACGATGACGGCCACCGAGACAATGCGGTGGTCGCGCCGCGCTTTGACGTAGGTGGCGTCCAGCCACAGGTAGGGCAAGTCGCCCTCGATTGGGCGGTCCAAGAACGCGCCCACGCGCTCGTCCAACTCGGCGCACAGCCGGCTGACCTCGCTCTTGCTGATGCCCGACCCGCCCATGGCCTGCACCAGCGCGTCCACGCTGCGCGTCGAGACGCCCTGGACATAAGCCTCTTGGATCACCGCCGTCAGCGCCTTCTCAGCCGTGCGCCGGGGTTCGAGGAAAGAGGGGAAGCATGCTCCCTTGCGCAGCTTGGGGATGCGGAGTTCCACCGTCCCGGCCCTGGTCTCCTAGTCGCGGTCACGGTAGCCGTTTCGCTGCACGTGTCGCTCCGGGTTGCGCGCGCCGTGCGCGGCACCGGTCACGCCGCCCACCTCCAGTTCCATCAGGCGCTGGACGGCAAAGCCGATCATGTCGCGCAGCAAGCTCGCATCAGAGCCTTTCGTCAGCAGCTCGCGCAGGGCAGTCTCTTGGTCGGTCATCGTGGGGTCCTCGGGTCAGGGTTGCGTCCGCAACCCAACCCTACCCAGGACCACCGCGATGGCCACCGTCCGGCCCATCTCCGCAGCCGCCTCCGGCGGCCGCTGCGACGGGCCGGACGGCACCGCTCCTACACCACGCCCCGGGACACGACCCGGCGCTGTCGCTCGACCCGTGTGGCGGCGCGCTGTTCATCTTTCGCGGACGCTGTCAACGCCGGCTGAATCCTCCCCGGATGTTCCAAAGTAATACTCCCCAACTAGACGGCGTTGACATTCATTGTATCCAGATGAGTGCGCTGATGAGGGATAG
>CAXSEX010000324.1:0-5642 GCA_964236415.1 uncultured Acetobacteraceae bacterium
CGGCGACGGCGCCCGGCTACGAGGCCGGGTCGTGGCACGCGGTGTTCGGCCCGGCAAAGATGCCGCCCGACGTCGTCGCGACGCTCAATGCCGGCATCCAGAAAGTGATCGACATGCCGGAGGTCAGGGGCCGGCTGGGCGAGATGGGCATCGAGGCGGTGGGTGGGACGCCCGACGCGCTCGCGGCGTTCCTGCATGCCGAGATCGCGAAATGGGCGGCCATCGCCAGGGAAGCCAACGTGAAGGCCGAATAAGGGAGCCTACCATGCCAACTGGACGCAAACGCTGGCTGATCGTCGCCATGCTCGGACTGACCGCCTGCCCTGCCGCCGCCGGCACGCTGGACGAGGCGCGCGCCCGTGGCCGGCTGATCGTCGGCGTCAAGGCGGACTACGCCCCGCTCGGCTTCCTGGATGCCCAGGGGCGGAACGCCGGCGTGGAGATCGAGCTGGCCCGCTTCATAGCAGGTCAACTGCTGGGCGATCCCGCCCGTATCGAGTTCGTGCCGGTCTTGTTCAAGAACCGCGTCGATTACCTGCTTTCCGGCAAGATCGACATGATCCTGGCGACGATGGTCCCGACGCCAGAGCGGCTGAAGGTCGTGGACGCTTCCCTCCCTTACCTGCGGCCCGGCGGGGCCACGCTGATGGCGCCGAGGGGCGGCCCCGTCACGTCGTGGGAGACGGCGCGCGGGCAGACGATCTGCGCCAATGAGTCGTCCTACTTCATCCCGGCCATCGAGAGCCGCTTCGGCGCCCGTGTGGTCGAGCAGGTGGATGCCCCCCACGCCTACCAGGCCCTGGCCGACGGGCGGTGCGCCGGTTACGCCCAGGACGAGATCCTGGTGCGGTTGAAGGTGAAGGAGCCGGGCTGGGGCGGCTACGCCATCGTGGGCGAGCCGTTGCAGGCCAACGGGCACCACATCGGCGTCCGCAAGAACGACGAGGCGTTCCTGGCCGCGCTCGACACGGTTGTTCTGCAGGCCCAGGCAGGGGGCAAGCTGGTCGAGTGGGAACGCCGGTACGGCATGGACCCCGACCCTTGGAGCCTTGAGCAGGTCGCAGCCGCAACCAAGCGGCTGGCGCAATGATGCCCGCCACACCCTGGAGGATCGTCCGATGATAAACCTGACCGTCAACGGCGTCCGGCGCGCGCTGGATGTCGAGGCCGACATGCCGCTGCTCTGGGCGTTGCGGGACCAGTTGGACCTGACCGGGACGAAGTTCGGCTGCGGCGCCGGGTTGTGCGGCGCCTGCACCGTCCACCTGGATGGGGCGGCGGTGCGGAGCTGCGTCACCCCGGTGGGCGAGGTCGGCGACCGGGGGGTCACGACGATCGAGGGCCTCAGCCCCGACAGGTCCCACCCGCTGCAGCGGGCCTGGATCGCGGAGCAGGTGCCGCAATGCGGCTACTGCCAGCCGGGCATGATCATGGCCGCCGCCGCGCTGCTGCGCCAGGCGCCCCGGCCGACCGACGAGCAGATCGACGAGACGATGACCAACATCTGCCGTTGCGGCACCTACACGCGGATACGGGCCGCGATCCATGGGGCGGCCAATGTTTGATCAGGAGCAAGCGGCGCCGGGGCGCGTACGGCTCGGCCGCCGCGCGGTGCTGGCGGGGGCCTCGGCGGGGCTTGTCCTCGCGGTCGCACCGCCCGCGGGAGCGGATGCTCCTGCGCCGGGGGCGCCGTCCAGCTTCGGCGCCTTCATCCAGATCGCGGACGATGGCGCGGTCACGATTGTTGCGCCTTGCTTCGAATTGGGTCAGGGGTCGCAAACGGGGCTGGCCATGGTCGTCGCTGACGAGCTGGGCGCCGACTGGGCTCAGGTTGCCATCCGCGCGCCCGGGCTGAACCCGGCCTACCGCACCCCAGGCCGATCCGTGCAGAACACGTCGGGCAGTCAGATGGTCCGGCGCTGGTTCCTGCCGCTGCGGACGTCGGCCGCGGCGGCGCGGGAGATGCTGACCCTGGCCGCAGCCGCGCGATGGTCGGTGGAGCCTGCTGCCTGCACGGCGCAGGGCAGCGTCGTCCGTCATCTGCCGACCGGTCGGGAAGCGTCGTTCGCAAGCCTCGCCGCAGCCGCAGCCGCCCTGCCCCGGCCCGAAAGGCCCGTGTTGCGGGATGGTTCCCGCCTCACTGGCACACCGGTCCCCCGCCGGGACATCCCGGCCAAGGTTGACGGCTCCACGCAGTTCGGCATCGACGTGCGCGTCCCTGGTCTGCGCTATGCCGCCATACGCCAGGCGCCCGTGTTCGGCTCGAAGCTTGTCTCGGTGGATGACGCAGCCGTCCGGACCCGGCGCGGCGTGATCGCGGTCGTGCGCCTGCCCGATGCCGTGGCCGTCGTCGCGGACAGCTTCTGGCGCGCGCGTTCGGCTGTGGAGGCACTGGAACCCGTGTTCACGGACGAGAAGCAGGGCAGCGTCACGTCGCAGCAGATAGCGGCCGGTCAGGTGGCGGGGCTGGCGGGCGAGGCCGCGCCGGCGACCCAGGCTGGCGACGCGGGCGCCGTCTTCGCCGCCGCACAGCCCGGACAGGTCTTTGAGGCCGATTACGCGGTTCCTTTCCTCGCTCACGCCTCCATGGAGCCGATGACATGCACGGCGCACGTGACCGATGACCACTGCGTGCTGTGGATTCCGACCCAGGACCTGACGACGGCGGCCGCCACAGCCAGCCGCGTGAGCGGGTTGCCGCCCGCCTCCGTCCAGGTGCATGCGACCTACGCAGGCGGAGCCTTCGGCCGTAAGTTCGAGCAGGATTTCGTCGCCCAGGCGACGGCGATCTCCCGGGCGGTCCGGCAGCCGGTGCAGCTGATTTGGACCCGTGAGGAGGACATCCAGCACGACTTCTACCGCCCTGCGGTCCACGCCCGGCTCGCCGCGGTCATGGGAGACGATGGCACGGTTTCGGCGTTCAAGATCCGCCTGGCCGGACCGTCCGTCGTTGAGCACACGATCGGCGCCGCACTCATCAAGGGGTCGGACCCCGCGGGCCTGCTGGGCATCTCGACCGAGACGTCCAGCGCGCCCGGCAAGCTGCAGCAGTACGCGGTGCCCAATGTGCTGGCCGAGTTCGCCTACCAGCCGACCCATGTCCCCGTCGGCTACTGGCGCGCGGTGGGCGCTTCGCACAACGGCTTCTTCATCGAATCCTTCATCGACGAGTTGGCTGTTGCGGCGAAGCAGGACCCGTACAGGTTCCGCCGCCGCCTGCTCTCGGACAGTCCGCGCGCCCTTGCCGTCCTGGACAAGGCTGCCGCCGAGGCAGGATGGGGGCTGCCGCTCGCGCCCGGCAGGTTCCGCGGCATCGCGTTCGCCGAGTGCGTGGGCAGCTTCGTTGCCGAGGTCGCGGAGGTTTCGGTCACGAACGGCCAACTGACGGTGCATAGCATCGTCGGCGTCATCGACTGCGGGACGGCCGTGAACCCCGACAGCGTCAGGGCGCAGATGCAGGGATGCATCACGATGGGCCTGAGCGCCGCACTGAAGGAGGAGGTCACGATCGACCAGGGCCGAGTCAGCCAGAGCAACTTCCACGACTATGAAATCGTGAAAATGGCGGAGGCCCCGCGCATAGACGTGCACATCATCCAGAGCGGAGGCGAGATCGGCGGCGCCGGCGAAGCCGGCCTCCCAGCGACGGCCCCGGCGGTGGCAAACGCGGTCTTCGCAGCCACGGGACGGCGCCTCCGCTCATTGCCGCTCAGGCTGTCCGCTTGACAGCTCGAACAGCGATCCGGCGCCAGGCTTGCCTGGCGTCGCGCGGCTGCTGGGCGTGACCGGTGAACGCCGGTCCCAGCGTGCGGGACTGCGGCCCTGCCGCACGCCCCTTTGCCTGGCCGTACATCAAACACCTCCAGCCAGGACCTCCTCCCCGGTCCTCACAGAGATCAGGAAGAAGCGTTCAATGCTTCCACCACAGCCAAGACCGCTGCTGGCGTCCGATGCTGCCGAGGGTAGCAAAGGCGCCATCCGTCAAACGAAGGAAGATAGCTTTCGAGCAGCGGCACGAGGCGACCATCGGCGATAGGCTTCGCCGCGAGCGGCCCCAGCACGTAGGCGACGCCCACTCCAACGATGGCGGCGGCAATGGCGACATCGCAGTGCGAGGCGGTGAGCGGTCCGGAGACTGCGAGCGTGATGCCCTCGCCGGCGATGGTGAAGCGCCAGTGATGGCGCTCGTGCGTGTCCGGCCGGCGCCACTGGATGCAGCGGTGACCGAGCAGCTCCGCAGGCTCGCGTGGCGTGCCTTGCGATGCCAGGTAGGCGGGCGACGCGATCACGACGTGGCGCAGGTTGCCGCCGAGTGGCACTGCGACCAGGCTGGTGTCCACGCATTCTCCGCGCCGGACCACCAGATCGAAGCCATCGGCGACGAAGTCGCTCGCCGCGTCGTCAACCGCCAGGTCGAGCGCCACCTCGGGCAGCGTCTCGGCGAGACGGCCAAGCGCCGGTTCGACGTGGAGGTGGTACGCGGCACGCGGCAGGTGCAGCCGAACCAGGCCGCGGGGCTTGAGACGCTGGTCCCGCGTGTCCTGCACCGCCGCCTCGATCTCGGCCATGGCGGGCGCGAACCGGTCGAGCAGTCTCGCGCCCGCGCCGGTCAAGGACACCCGGCGCGTCGTCCGGTTCAGGAGCGTGACGTCGAGCCGCTCCTCCAATGCGCGGATCGTCTGGCTCAGCGTGGACGGCGCCATGCGCAGGCGTTCGGCGGCGCGCGAGAAGCTGCCCTGGCCGGCAACTTCGGCGAACGCCCGCAACTCAGCATAGTCGGATCCGCGCATTATGCCTCAAACGGCGAAGAGTGTGTTCCGATCATATACGATAGTCTGAAGGTGGTCGCCAGCGTACATGCTCCGCCGACACCGCTTTGATGTCCGGGCGCGGCGGTTGGAAGGGACTGCGATCACATGAGCAAATTGACGAGCCCGATGCTTCTCCTGCTCGGCGCGGCCGGCGGGGCAGTCGCGGCTGGCGCCGCGCGATCATCCAACCTGCGTGCCGTGCGCGAGGCGTTCCAGAAATGGAGCGCAGGAGAAAGTTCGCTGTTCGACTTGATGGCGGATGACGCGGTGATCGTGATCCCCGGCACCTCCCCTCACTGCGGCACCTTCAGCAAGGGCGCGTTCGCAAGGGATGTGGCTGCGCCGTTCATGGCGCGCTTCAGCAGGCCGCCAACCCCGCGTGCCAGGAAGATTTGGTCCGACGGCAACGACATTGCCGTTCTAGCTGAGGCCGAGGGGACAAGGCGCGACGGCAAGCCCTACGCGAACAGCTACATCTTCGTGTTGAAGATGCAGGGCGGCCGCGTCGTGCAGGCGACGGAGTTCCTCGACATGACGGCGTTCAACGACGTCTGGGACCACGTCGCGCCAGAGTCGGACGCAGCCGCTGCCACGGAACGGCACCGATGAGGCGCTGGGTCATCGACCGGCACGGTCGCAACAGCCTCCGCATCGACGAGGCGCCGACGCCGAACCCTGCAACGGGCGAGGTGCTTGTCCGGGTCTCCGCAGTGGCGCTCAACGCGCGCGACCCGATGATGATCGATCATGGGATGGGCTTGGCCCTCGAATTTCCGTTCGTGCCCGCCTCCGACCTGGCCGGCGTGGTCGAGGCGGTGGGCGACGGCGTCA
>CAXSEX010000325.1:0-5628 GCA_964236415.1 uncultured Acetobacteraceae bacterium
TCACGCCCGCACCCTCAGCGCAACCACCTCGCCCGGGAATCTGCCCCGGTTACCCGTGAACATGCTTTGGCAATCCCCGCAGCTGCAGTTGTCGCAGCCCAAGGCGACGTTCACGCCGGCGTCGATCACCCGGCGCATCGGCGCGACGCCGCTCTTGAGCTTCAGGTTGCTCGCTGGGTTGTGCGCGAGGCCGGCGCGCGCCTGGCCGAGCAGCGCCACCTCTTCCCCGTCCAGCCAAACCCCGTGCGCAATCGTCAGCCGGTCGTTGAGCAGGCCGACCTCCCCCAGCCAGCGCAGCATGGACCCGCCCTGCGCCGGGTAGAGCGACCGCGCCTTCGCGGCCTGCGCGCGGGTTTCATACACATGCGTCAGCACCGGCAACGCGTAACGCTCCGACAAGGCCGCGATCCCCTCCAGCAGGGCGCGGCTGGACCGCTGCGGGCCGGACGGGCTGAGCGCCCAGCGCAGCCAAGGGGGCAGCGGATCGAGCCGCCGGATTTGCGCTTCCACGAAGTCGAGCTGCGCCCGGGTGTCGGCGGGGGCGCCGCGGACCAGCGCCTGCACCACCTCCGGCGCGTCCGCAGGCACGAAGGGCTGGATGTCCAGCGCCGCCACGTCCCGCACCGCCGCCGAGAACACCACCCGCAGCCCGCTTTCCGCGTAGGCCGCAAGAATGGCATCGAGCGTCGGCTCGTCCATCGGCACCAGCGAGTTCATGTCCTGCACCGTCGTGATGCCGTGTCGCAGGCAGTCCACGGCGCCGATCAGGGTGCGGAGCCGCAGCTCCCGCGCGCTGCGCGGCCCCAGGTAGGCCGGCTGCGAATACAGCGCCCACACGTCGAACGGCATATCCTCCAGCATTCCTTTCTGCAGGACATCGTAGGAATGGTAGTGCGCGTTGACGAAGCCGGGCAGCACCAGCAGGTCCCGGCCCTCGATCACCCGCGCCGCGCCCGCGGCGGCCCGGCGGCGCAGCGCGTCCTTCGCCGCCCCCTGCTCGCCCGGCGCATCGACGCTGGCGATCCGGCCGTCGCGGACCAGGATGTCGCGCACCGGCGGGTCGTGCGGGTCGGCGCCGGGCAGGTAGGCGCGGGCGCCTGCGATCAGCAGATCCTGCATCATGGGCTGCGCCCCACATCCACGGGGCCTCGATCCGGCAGCGCGAACAGGCTGCCCCACCCGGCGATCCCCGCTGGGTCGCGGCCGGTGAGGCGGAGACCTTTCCAAAGTGCTGTGGCGACGGAATCATAGACCGGGCAGCGCAGCGCCGCTTCCAGCCTCGGCGCCAGCGGCGCCGCCCGCAGGTTGGTGCAAACGACGGCGATGGCCTGCGGCGCCGCGTCCGCGACCTCGCGCGCCATCCGCTCCAACTGCGCCTCGGTCACGGCGGCGAAGGAGAAGTTGTCCTGCAGCCGCAGGTGCCGCTCCGCCACGCACGCGATGCCAAGCTCCGCGTAGTTGGCGACGATCTGCGCCTGCACGTCGTCCCGGTACGGCGTCACCAGGCCCAGGCGCCGCACCCCCGTGCGGGCCAGCGCCTCGTTCAGCGCGAGGACGCTCGACGTGGCGGGGATGCCCGTCGCGGCCTCGATCCGCCGGCACAGCTCGGCGTCCCGCCCGAAGCCGAGCCAGCTGGCCGCCGTGCCGCTCCATGCGATGGCGTCCACCCGGGCGTCGGCCAGCAGCGCCGCCGCGTGCAGCACGGGCGCCGGGTCGAACTGCGCCAGCGCCGCGTCGCTGAGGGCGATCTCCGTCACCCGGAACCGGCTGAAATGCAGGCTCACTCCGGGAAGCCCGGCCACCATCGCGGCCGACACCGGCTCCAGCACCGTGTTGGAGGAGGGCGCGAGCAGTCCCAGGCGGACCGGGCGGCTCACGGACCGTCCGTCCCGCCGAACAGCCGCACCAGCGGGGCCGGCAACCCGGTCATCGCCTTGGCGGCGGGCTGCCGGAAGCTGCCCGCGACCGCCTTGCGCGGGCGCAGCGCCGCCAACGTCTCCGCCTGGCGCACCGCGGCGGCCACCCCGTCCACCAGCGGCACATCGACCTGCCCGGCAATCTGCTCCGCAAGGCCCGCCAGCGGCGCGCCGCCCAGGATGCAGACCTCCGCCCCCACGGCCACCGCCGACGCGCACAGCGCCGCAATGCGGGCGGCTTTCTCTTCCGCCACCTGCGCCACATCGGCAAAAGCCTCGTCGAGCCAGTGGATGCCGGAGCAGCGGGCGGCAAGGCCGTAATGGTCCACCGTTTCCTGGTACCACATGCCGAGCGCCGGGGCGAAGGTGATGACCGCGAAGCGGCGGCCGAGCATGCAGGCGGTCAGCATCGCCGCCTCCGCCATGCCGACCACGGGGATGGGCAGCAGTTCCCGCGCGGCGCCGAGGCCGGGGTCGCCGAACGCCGCCACCACCGCCGCGTCGGCGCCGGCCGCGTGCTCGGCGAACAGTTCCAGCACGGCGCGCGCCCCGATCACCGCCTCCGCCCACGTCGCGATGTAGGGCACGCCCGCCGCCGCCGTGACCGCCTGAACCGCCGTGCCGGGGGAGGCGTGGGCGCGCGCCACGGCGGCGATCCGGTCCGTCACCGCCTGGCTGGTATTGGGGTTGGCCAGCAGCAGCCTCATGCGCCCGCACCCTCCGACCCGAGCACCGCGCGCAGGCGGGCAGCGACGGCGGCGAAGGCGGGCGTGCCGGCCATGCGCGGGCGCGGCAAACCGACGGCGACCTCCGCCGCAAGCCGCCCCGGGCGCGGCGTGAGCACCAGGATGCGGTCGGCCAGGAACACCGCCTCCTCGATGCTGTGAGTGACGAACAGCACGGTGGTGCGCTGCCCCGCCCAGATCGACAGCAGTTCCGCCTGCAAGTGGCCGCGGGTCTGCGCGTCGAGCGCGCCGAACGGCTCGTCCATCAGCAGGGCCTGCGGCCGGGTGGTGAGCGCCCGGGCGATGCCGACCCGCTGGCGCATGCCGCCCGACAGCTCGTGCGGGTAGCGCCCGGCGAATTCAAACAAGCCCGTCAGGTCCAGCATCTCCTCCGCCCGGACCCGGCGTGCGGCCCGGGACACGCCGCGCGCCTTGAGGTTGAACTCGACGTTGCGGCGGACGGTCATCCACGGAAACAGGCCGTGATCCTGGAACACGATGCCCGTCGCGGGCGACGGCCCGTCCAGCTCCCGCCCGGCCACGACAACCTGCCCAGCCGTGGGCCGCTCCAGCCCGGCAACCATCTGCAGCAGCGTGCTCTTGCCGCAGCCGGACAGGCCGAGCAGGCACACGAACTCGCCCTCTGCGCAGCGCATGTCGATGCCGCGCAGCGCCTCCACCTGGCCCCCCTTGCCAGCGTAGGTCTTGCCCACGCCGATGCACTCGATGAAAGCACTCAACCCGGACTCGCGACCAAGCCTTCCTGCCACCGGCAAGCGCGCGCCCGCAGCCGGCGCACCGTTTGGTCGGCCAGCAGCCCGATGGCGCCGATCACGGCGATGCCGGCGAAGATCAGCTCGGTGCGGAACGTCATCTGCGCGTTCAGGATCATGTAGCCCAGCCCCGACTTCACCGCGATCATCTCCGCCGTTACGACGGTCAGCCAGCCGCCGCCGATCGCGAGGCGCAGCCCGGTGAAGATCGACGGCAGCGCCGCCGGCAGCACAATGTCGCGCAGCACCAGCATCTCCCCGGCGCGCGCCGACGCCGCCACCTTCAGCAAGGTGCGCTCGATCCCGCGCACGCCGAAGATGGTGTTCAGCAGCAGCGGCCAGAGCGCGGAAACGAAGATCAGCACGATGGCCGGGGTGTCGCCGATGCCGAAGAACAGCATGGCGAGCGGGATCAGCGCAATCGGCGGCACCGACCGGAACGCCTGGATCGACCAGTCCGTCAGCCGGTCGAGCCGCTGGTAGCGGCCGATCAGCAAACCGAGCGGCACCGCCACGGCGAAGGCCAGGCTGACCCCGATCAGCACGCGCAGCACGCTGGCGCCAGCATTGACGGCGATGGTCGGCCCCCACTGCACGAACGCCTCCGCCACCTTGGCCGGGGGCGGCAGCAGCACCGGCGGGTACAGCCGCGCGCTCACGGCGACCTGCCATGCGCCGATCAGGGCCAGGATGGGCAGCAGCCCAACCAGCCGCCCGGCGTGCCGCGCCATTCAAAGGAAGCTCGTGTTGATGAACTCGGCCCAGTTCGGCGCCCCGTCCAGCATCTTATCCGCCAGCATCATGTCCGCAAGCGACCGCAGCCCGCTTTGGAACGCTTCCCCGCTGTCCGCATTGAAGAACAGGTTCTTCGCGCTCGCTTCGGCGATATTGCGGTCGATGTTGAACTGCTTAACCGTGGTCTCAATGGCGATGGACGGGTCGGCGCGCATCCGCTCCGTGGCTTTCACGTGGGCGCGCACCAGCGTGCGGACCAGGCCCGGCTCGCGGGCGACGAAGCCGGTGCTGGCGACGAAGCCGAGGTTGGTCTTGCCCATCGGCGTGTCGTAGGGCACCCACAGCTTCTGCCCGAACCCGTTCAGCTCGGCGAACGTCGCATACGGCTCGAAGCAGCAGATCGCGTCCACGCTGCCGCGCGCCAGCGGCACTGGCTGGTCCTGGTTGTCGAGGAACAGCAGCTCGACCTGGTCGGCGATCCCTTCCTGCCGCAGCTTCCAGTTCAGGCTGACCAGCGCGATGGAGCCGTTCTGCACGCCGACCTTCTTGCCGCGGAGCTGGGGGAAGCCGGTGATGCCGGGCTGGGCCAGCATCATCCAGCCACCGTCGCAGCCGTTGGCCAGCACCGACATGGGCAAGCCCTTGGCCGCGACCTGCATCGTGGCCGACAGCCCGCCGTTGCCGACATCCACGCTGCCGGACGCCACCGCCTGCATCCGCTGCACGAGGCTCGGGAAGGTGATGATTTCGGCGTCGATCCCCTCCGGCCGCAGCAGGTCGGGCATGAGGAACATCGCATTCGTCGTGGTGGTGAACGCCGACCCCAGCTTCACTTTTCGCAATGCCTGTCCCAGGGAAGCGCGCGGGACGAGCGCAGGCGCCGCCAGGGCTGCGGCGGAAGCGAGAAGGGCGCGGCGGCGGGGCATGTACAAGTCCTCGAAGCTGCGGGACACGCTGGAGGGCAGCGGGCTGTTGCCGTAAGGACATGCAAGCTGCTTGCCAGCGGGCGAATGCTCCGGCCCGGGGCGGGAGCTGATACGGGCGGCTTGGTTGACTGACCGTCATCCGTTGATGGGTTGCACCCATCCTACGGCATAGGTCGCGTCATCGCGTAGGATGGGTGAAACCCATCAGCAACCGCATACGGGTCGATCAATGGTGCCGCCCGTATAATACCGGCAGCCCTTTGGGCTGACCGGTATGCGCGCGGGGCCAGGCGCGGAGCGCCCGTCCGGGTTGGTGGGGGCGCCGAAACCTGGCGAACCCTGCGGTTCGACACGCGCAGCGTTTGCGGCTGAAGCCGCGTGCCAAAAACGACTCTGATGCCGGTTGCCCGTCAGGGCAGCTGGTATAAGACAGTCCTGGCGCCTTTGGCCTGCTACGCCGCCGGGCCGCTCGCAACGGCGTCGGAGCGAGCGGCCGTCGTCAGAACTCCTCCCACCCTTGTTCGTTGGGGTTGGCGGCGGCCATGGCTGGCGC
>CAXSEX010000326.1:0-1303 GCA_964236415.1 uncultured Acetobacteraceae bacterium
GCGGCGATCAGCTTGGGGTGGGGCAGCACCTGGCCGATCACGCCGGTGCTGGCGATGAACACCTCATGCGCCCGGCAGCCGAGCAGGTCGGCGGCGGCCTCCGCCGTCGCATCGACCGCCTCGATCCCGGCGCGGCCGGTGAAGACGTTGGCGTTGCCGGCGTTGACCACGAGCGCCCGCGCCCGGCCATGCGCCAGCGCCGCCCGGCACCAATCCACCGGGGCGCCGGGACAGCGATTGCGCGTGAACACCCCGGCCGCCGCCGTGCCCTCCGGCAGCGTGGCCATCACCAAGTCGGTGCGCCCGGCGTAGCGGATGCCGGCCTCCGCCGAGCCGAGCCGCACGCCGGCAAGCGGCGGCAGCTCCGGCATCGGCACCGCGAGCGGGCTGGTGGGCAGCGCCACTACTTTGCCGGCGTGGGGGCCGGAGCAGGGGAGGGCGCCGCGGCGTCCGGCGTGGCCGGCGTGCCGTCCACGTTGAACCTCTCGATGGGCAGGCCGGTCTTGGCCTGGGCCAGCACGCGGCTCACGCCTTCCTGGATCAACGTTTGCCGGATTTCGTCGTGCACCTGCTCCAGGCTGGGCGGCGGCGCGTTGCGGATCTCCTGGACCTGGATGACGTGCCAGCCGAACCGGGTCTTGACCGGCGTTTGCGTCGTCTCGCCCGCCTTGAGCGCGAAGGCGACCTCGGAGAACTCCGGCAGCATGTCGCTTTTCTTGAAGAAGCCCAGGTCGCCACCGCTCTGCGCGCCGGGGTCAGTGCTGTACTTCTTCGCAAGCTCCGCGAAGTCCGCGCCGCCGTTCAGTTCGGTGATGACTTTCTTGGCGGTTTCCTCGTCGGCGACCAGGATGTGGCGGGCGTGGATCTCGGTTTCCCCGGACTTGCCGGCGAAGTCGCGCTCGTAGCGGGCGCGAATCGCGTCCTCGGTCAGCGTCGGCGCGATTTCCCGGGTCAGCAGGGCGTTCTGCAGCGCGCTGTCGGTGGCGCGGGCGACCATGCGCTGCACCGCGGGGTCGCGGTCCAGCCCCTCCTTCTTCGCGGCGATCACCACGACATGCCGATCGACCAGCTGGTCCAGCAGCATCGGATACAGCGCGCTCGGCGGCATGCCGCGCAGCTCCTCCGGCAGCGCCTTGGCGGCGTCCGACAGTTCGGAGGCATGGATCTCGTCCGTGCCGACGCGGGCGACCACGGGGTCGGCAGCCGGGGCCGGCGCCTGGCCCGGCGCGGGCGCCGGGCGCGCGGCGGCGGGGGCAGCCGGAGCTGCCGCGGCGGGCGGCTTGGGAGCCTGCGCGAGCGCAAG
>CAXSEX010000326.1:1313-3279 GCA_964236415.1 uncultured Acetobacteraceae bacterium
TGTCCGAGGACTTCGAGTCGCTGCCACAGGAGGCGAGGGCGGCGGTGGTGGCGAACAGGCTCGGACGGCGCATGGAAAACCTCGGACAAAGCATTCAGACGGGCGGACAATGCCCGAAGCGCCGGGGTGCGACAAGGCGCGGGCCGTGGCGGTCGGGCAACGGTCGTTGACCCTGGCCGGCCCGGGTCCTATCTGAGCCTTGCCTGAAACCCAATCGTGCCCGGCCCTTGCGACCCGGCCGCGCCACCCGAGGGCCTACCATGTTCGCCAGCATTGCCCGGGCCGTCTTCGGTTCCGCCAACGACCGCTCGCTCAAGGGGTACCAGCGCCGGGTGCCGCAGATCAACGCGCACGAGCCGGCCATGGCCGCGCTGTCGGACGCGGCGCTCAGGGCCAAGACCGCCGAGTTCCGCGAGCGGCTGGCCGGCGGCGCCACGCTCGACGACCTGCTGCCCGAGGCTTACGCGGCGGTGCGGGAGGCTGCGAAGCGCGTGCTGGGCCAGCGGCACTTCGACGTGCAGCTGATCGGCGGCATGGTGCTGCACGACGGCAAGATCGCCGAGATGAAGACCGGCGAGGGCAAGACGCTGGTGGCGACGCTGCCGGTCTACCTGAACGCGCTGGCGGGCAAGGGCGTGCACGTCGTCACCGTGAACGACTACCTGGCGAAGCGCGACAGCGAGTGGATGGGCCGGGTGTACGGCTTCCTGGGGCTGGCCACGGGCGTGATCGTGCACGGGCTGACGGACGACGAGCGCCGGGCCGCCTATGCCGCCGATATCACGTACGGGACCAACAACGAGTTCGGCTTCGACTACCTGCGCGACAACATGAAGTACCGCCTGGACGACATGGCGCAGCGCGACTTCTGCTTCGCCATCGTGGACGAGGTGGACAGCATCCTGATCGACGAGGCGCGCACGCCACTCATCATCTCCGGCCCGGCGGAGGACAGCAGCGACCTGTACCGCACCGTCAACCTGGTGGTGCGGGAGCTGGTGAAGGATGCTGCCACTTACGACAAGGACGAGAAGTTCAAGACCGTCACCCTGACGGAGGACGGGTCGGAGCGCGTGGAGCAGATGCTGCGCGACGCCGGGATCATCACCGAGGGCAACCTGTACGACATCTTCAACGTGTCGGTGATCCACCACGTCCAGCAGAGTCTGCGCGCCAACACCCTGTTCGGGCGCGACGTGGACTACATCGTGCGCGACGACAAGGTGGTGCTGATCGACGAGTTCACCGGGCGCATGATGGAAGGCCGCCGGTATTCCGAGGGCCTGCACCAGGCGCTGGAGGCCAAGGAAGGCGTCACGGTGCAGCCGGAGAACCAGACGCTCGCCAGCATCACCTTCCAGAACTACTTCCGCCTGTATCCCAAGCTCGCCGGCATGACCGGCACGGCGATGACGGAAGCGGACGAGTTCGCCGAGATCTACAAGCTTGAGGTGCTCGAAATCCCGACCAACGTGCCGGTGAGCCGCAAGGACGCCGACGACGAGGTGTACCGCTCGGCGGACGAGAAGTACGAGGCGGTCGCCACCTTGATCGAGGAGGCGCGCGGCCGGGGCCAGCCGGTGCTGGTCGGCACCACCAGCATCGAGAAAAGTGAGGTCATCAGCGGGCTTCTGACCCGCAAGAAGGTGCCGCACGCCGTGCTGAACGCGCGCTTCCACGAGCAGGAAGCCACCATCGTCGCCCAGGCCGGCGCGCCCGGCGCCATCACCATCGCAACCAACATGGCCGGGCGCGGCACCGACATCAAGCTCGGCGGCAATGCCGAGATGCGCCTGAGCCTGGAAGCCGGCGACGCCGACCCGGACGCGCGCCCGGTGATTGAGGAGAGGATTCGCCAGGAAGTCGCCGCCAACCACGACGCGGTGAAGGCGTCGGGTGGCCTGTTGGTGATCGGCACGGAGCGGCACGAAAGCCGGCGCATGGACAACCAGCTGCGCGGACGCTC
>CAXSEX010000326.1:3289-5609 GCA_964236415.1 uncultured Acetobacteraceae bacterium
GCCAGGGCGACCCCGGCGCCAGCCGGTTCTTCCTGAGCCTTGAGGACGACCTGATGCGCATCTTCGGGTCCGACCGCATGGGCGGCATGCTGCAGAAGCTCGGCCTGAAGCCCGGGGAAGCCATCGTGCACCCCTGGATCAACAAGGCGCTGGAGAAGGCGCAGAAGAAGGTCGAGGCGCGCAACTTCGACACCCGCAAGAACGTGCTGAAATACGACGACGTGATGAACAACCAGCGGCGCGAGGTGTATGGGCAGCGCCGCGAGTTCATGCGCGCCGACGACGTGTCGGACACCGTGGGGGAGATGCGGGCGGAGGTCATCGCCAACCTCGTCGCCCGGCGCATCCCGGAGAAGGCCTACGCCGAGCAGTGGGAAACCGACGCGCTGGCCGACGACCTGCGCCGCCTGGCGGGCCTCGACCTGCCGGTGGCCGAATGGGGCCGGGAGGAAGGCATCGACGAGACCGGCATCCGCGAGCGGATTGAGGCGGCGTCGGCGGCGCACATGGCCGCCAAGGCCGCGAACCTCGGCCCGGATCTGATGCGCTACGTCGAAAAGAGCCTCTTGCTGCAAACGCTCGATGCCGTGTGGAAGGAACACCTGCTGGCGTTGGACCACCTGCGCCAGGGCATCGGGCTGCGCGCTTATGGCCAGCGGGACCCACTGAATGAGTATAAGAGCGAGGCGTTCGGCCTGTTCAACGCCATGCTGGACGAATTGAAGGAGCGGGTGACGGCCATGCTCGCCCGGGTGGAACTGGGGCCGGAAGCTCCGCTTGAGCCGGCATTCCAGCCGGTGGCGCCGCAGTCGCTGCAATATTCCGATCCGGCTGCCAGCGCCCCCTACGCAGGCGGCGACGTGCTGGAAGCGGAGCGCCCGCGCATGGCGCTCGGCGGCGCGCAGGCTGCCGCGGTCATCGACCCGGCCGATCCCGCCACCTGGCGCGACACGCCGCGCAACGCGCCGTGCCCATGCGGGTCGGGGAAGAAGTACAAGCACTGCCACGGCCGCGTCGCATAGCGGCCCGCAGCGCCGAGGCTCACTCCCCCGACAGCTCGCGCCGTCGCTTCTCCAATTCCTCGCTGTAGCGGCGCAGCGCATACTGCTCGGTGAGCACGCCGATGACCCGCATGCTCTCGGCGCTGTCCACCACGGCCAGCTCGTCGCTTTCCGCCGTCTCGAAGATCTGCACAGCTTCCTTGATCGTCATCTGCGGCAGCAGCACGGTCTTGCGGTGGTGCACCACGTCGGACAGCTTGGTCGCGGTTTCCGGCGCGGCGTGGCCCTCGGAGGTCGCGAGGATGCCGGCATAGCGGTCCGCCGCGTCCATCGCGACGACGCGGGCGACCGAACCCAGCACGAACTCCCGCCGAAACGCCGCCAAGGTCATGTCGATCGGCACCCGGCGGTACTCGCGCCGCATCATCCGCCCCACCGTCAGGCTGCGCATCCAGCCGACATCGACGGCGCTGCGGATCGCCTCGCCCCGCAGGTGGAAACGCCAGGTCGCGAAGCTATAGCCGAAGGTGCGGCGCACCGTGATGGCGGACACGACGCTCGCGGCCAGCACGGCGATGGTCATGGGCAGCGACCCCGTGCTTTCCAGCGCCAGGAACGCCATGGTCAGCGGGCCGCCCACCACCGCCACCGCGAGCGCGCTCATGCCCACCAGCGCGCAGATCACCGCCGGCAGCGCCTGCACGGCCGTCACCAAGGCCAGCACGCCGGCGAACAGCTTGCCCACCAGCGCGCCCAGGAACAAGGATGCGAAGAACAGCCCGCCGCGGAACCCGGAGCCGATGCTGATGGCCGAGGCCACCGCCTTCAGCAGGATCAGGATCCCGATCTGCTGCAGGCTGTAGGGGGCATCCAGCGCGACCCGCAGCGCCGAATGGCCGGAGGACAGCACCGCCGGGGACAGCAGCGCCATGCCGCCCACCGCGAGGCCGCCCAGCGCCGGGCGCGTCCAGCCCGGCATGCGGCTGCGGCGGAACAGCTCCTCGACCAGCGTGACCCCGCGCATCAGGGCAATGCCGCCCAGCGCGCACAGCATGCCGAGCGCCAGGATCGGCACGTAGTCCACCGTCTCGATTACCGTCGGCACCCGGATGTCGAAGCCTAAGCCGGGACCGATCAGGATGCGCATGACGGACACCGCTGTGATCGCCGACATCACCACAGGGGCCAGCGTGGTGAGCGAGTAGGTGCCGATCACCAGCTCGAACGCATAGAACGCGCCGGCCAAGGGCGCGTTGAACGCGGCGGCGATGGCGCCCGCCGCGCCGCAGCCCACCAGCAGCCGCAGGTCCGTCCGCCGA
>CAXSEX010000327.1:0-5579 GCA_964236415.1 uncultured Acetobacteraceae bacterium
CGTGGAGGCCGCGATCAAGGCCGGCGCCACCACGATCAACATCCCGGACACCGTGGGCTATGCGGTGCCGGAGGACATGACCCGTATCTTCAGCATGTTGCTGGAGCGTGTTCCCGGGGCGGACAAGGTCGTGCTGTCCACCCACAACCACAATGACCTGGGCCTTGCGGTCGCCAACACGTTGGCCGCGCTGCGCGCCGGGGTGCGTCAGGTGGAGTGCACGATCAACGGCATTGGGGAGCGTGCGGGCAATGCGGCGCTGGAGGAGGCGGTGATGGCGATCCGCACCCGCCCGGACGCGGCGCCTTACCACACCGGCATCGAGAGCAAGAACATTCTCCGTGTGTCGAAGCTGCTCTCAACCATCACCGGGTTCGACGTGCAGCCGAACAAGGCGATTGTCGGGCGCAACGCCTTTGCCCATGAGAGCGGCATCCACCAGGACGGCGTGCTGAAGAACGCCGCGACCTATGAGATCATGACGCCGGAAAGCGTCGGCTGGACCAAGAGCACGCTGGTGATGGGCAAGCACTCCGGCCGGGCGGCGTTCCGGGACAAGCTGCAGGCGATGGGCTACGCGGCGCTCGGCGACAACAAGCTGAATCACGCCTTCCGCCGGTTCAAGGATTTGGCCGACCGCAAGAAGGTCGTTTACGACGAGGATATCGTGGCACTCGTCGATGACGAAGTTGGCCGGGACAACCAGCGGGTGCGCTTCGTGTCGCTGGACGTGCGCGCGGGGTCGCGCGGCCCGCAAAGCGCCGAGTTGGAATTGGAGATCGATGGCACGGTTTCCCACGCCCAGGCGACGGGCGACGGCCCGGTGGACGCCACCTTCAACGCGATCCGCACCGTGTTTCCGCATGAGGCCAAGCTGGTGCTGTTTTCAGTCGGCGCGGTGACGGAGGGAACGGACGCCCAGGCCAAGACGACGGTGCGGCTGGAGGAGGGCGGCAAGATGGTGGACGGGCAGGGCGCGGACACCGACACCATCGTCGCGTCGGCCCGCGCCTACATCCATGCCTTGAACAAGTTGCTGGTCAAGCGTGCCCGGACCGAACCGGCCGCGCTGTCCGCCTAACCCGGCGCGTGAGGACGGCCGGCCCGGCCCCGGGCCGGCCACCGCCTAATAGCCGTAGGCCCGCGGCTGGTAGTATTGCGGAGCCGGCTGGTAGGCCGGCTGCTGGTAAGGCGGCGCTTCCTGGTAATACGGCTGTGGCCGTGTCGGAGTCGTCGCGGCGCCGCCGAGCGCCCCGGCGCCGCCGCCAACGAGCGCCCCAATCGCCGCGCCACGTCCGCCGCCTGCGAGGCTGCCGATCGCAGCGCCGGTGCCGGCGCCTAGCAGCCCACCGCCGACGGCGCGCTGACCGGGATCATAAGGGTTGGTGCAGGCCGACAGACCCAGCCCAGCGGCCAGCGCCAGGCCCATGGCAACTTTGCTACGCATCTGAACCCTCCATTGTCAAAGGCATCAGCGGCGGGGCGCCGTTGCGGCGCCGCCAATCGCGCCGATGCCGCCGCCGACCAAGGCCCCCGTTCCGGCGCCTGCCCCTGTCAGCCCGCCGACTGCCGCGCCCGTTCCGGCTCCCAGCAACCCGCCCGTCACGGCCCGCGTGCCGGGCCGCTCCCCGCAAGCAGCCAGGCCCATCAGCAGGGTTGCCGCGAAAGCCGTCATCGTTACAGAACGCATCGTATGCTCTCCATAGGGTTGCGTCCACGACCAACGCATGAACTGGATGCGAGTATGCAACCAATCTGTGTCGCAAATATGGTTCACTGAGATTTGAGGGAAGCCCTTGCGGGAACGAAACGCTGCGGGTAAGCCGTGTGCGTGCCATAGCTTCTGCCGGGACACGGCATTTCCCGCGAGTCGAGGGGCAACCGCATGTTCAGACGTCTGCTCGGGATGACGCCGGCTGACATGGCGATTGACCTTGGAACGGCCAATACCCTGGTCTATGTGCGCGGCCGCGGCATCGTGCTGAATGAGCCAAGCGTGGTGGCGGTTGCCGATGTGCGCGGGAAGAAGCAGGTGCTCGCGGTGGGGGAGGAGGCCAAGCGGATGCTGGGCCGCACGCCCGCCGGCATCGCCGCGGTCCGCCCCCTGCGGGACGGCGTGATTGCCGATTTTGACCTGGCGGAGGAGATGATCAAGCATTTCATCCGCAAGGCGCGTCGGCGGAAGCGGTTCGCCAGCCCGGTGATCATCATCTGCGTGCCGTCCGGCAGCACCATCGTGGAACGCCGTGCCATCCAGGAAAGCGCCGAAAGCGCCGGCGCCCGCAAGGTCCTGCTGATCGAGGAGCCCATGGCGGCGGCGATCGGCGCCGGGCTTGCGGTCACTGAGGCATCCGGCAGCCTGATCGTCGATGTCGGCGGCGGCACGACCGAGGTGGCGGTGATCGCGCTGGGCGGCATCGTCTACTCCCGCAGCGTGCGGGTGGGCGGGGACAAGATGGACGAGGCGCTCATCAGCTACTTCCGCCGCACCCATAGCCTGCTGATCGGCGAAAGCACGGCCGAGCGCGTCAAGATCGACATCGGCGCGGCGATGCCATCCGACGAGGCCGGCGACGGGCCATCGCAGGAGGTGAGGGGCCTGGACCTGCTGAACGGGGTGCCGCGGGAGATCACGGTGAGCCGGCGCCAGGTTGCCGGCAGCCTGGCCGAGCCGGTCGCGGCCATCGTCGAGGCGGTGAAGGTCGCGCTGGAGAACACGCCGCCGGAACTTGCCGCCGACATCATGGACAAAGGGATCGTGCTGACCGGCGGCGGCGCCTTGCTGCACCGCTTGGACCACGTTCTGCGCATGGCCACCGGCCTTTCCGTGATGATGGCGGAGCAGCCCTTGAATTGCGTGGCGCTCGGGACAGGCCGGGCGCTTGAGGAAACGGACCGATTGCGGAATGTCTTGACGTCGATGTACTAAACCAGTCGAATCCGACCGTGACGTTTGGAGGCGCAGGCGCGTGACTCGGCCGTCGATTCCCATGCGCCAGGCCCTGGCCCGGCTGACCATGCCGTTGCTGGTGATGGCCGGCTTCGCCCTGCTGCTGATCGGCCGGGCCGATGCGCCGTTGGCCGAGCGCGCGCGCATGGCGCTGGCGGACGCCGTGGCGCCGGTCTTTGTCGTGGCGGGCAGGCCGCTGGCCGCGGCGCGCGCTGTCTTGGAGGACCTGCGGGAACTGCGATCCCTTCGCTTCGATAATGCCCGCCTGCGGGCGGAGAACGAGCAGCTGCTCCGGTGGCAAGCCGCCGCGGTGGCGCTTGACGCCGAGAATGCCATGCTCAAGGAAACCCTCCATTGGACCCCTGATCCCGCGGCTCCCTACGTGACCGCGCGCGTCGCCGCCGATGCCGGCGGCGTTTATGCCCGCGCGGTGCTGCTGCCCATCGGGCGCAGCCACGGCGTGACCAAGGGCCAGGTTGCCCTGGACGGGCAAGGGCTGGTGGGGCGGGTCACGGAACTGGGCGCGCGCAGCGCCCGCGTGCTGCTGGTGACCGACCTGAACAGCCGCATCCCCGTCATCCTGGAAAGCAGTCGCGGACGCGCCATCCTGATGGGCACCAACGGGCCGCGCCCCCGCCTTGCCCATTGGACGGACGATGCGCCCCCGGTTGAAGGCGAGCGCGTCGTGACCTCGGCGGAGGCCAACGTTTTTCCCGCCGGGCTGCCGCTCGGCACCGTGCGCTACACCGCCGGCGCGCCCGAGGTGGAGCTTGCGGCGCGGCTCGACCGCCTCGATGCCGTTCGGTTGTTCGACTACGGGCAGCGCGGCTTGCCGCCCCCGGAAACGGCCGCCCGCTTGGCCGAGCGGCGGGGCAGGTAGCCTTGGCCCCGTTGCGCACGCCCGGCGTCCGGTCGCGGCCGACGCTGCGGCGCCGGCTTGATGCCGCGTCCCGCCGTTTGTTCCCGGCTGCTTGCACGGCGGCGCTTCTGCTGCTGGCTGCGGCGCCGCTTGGCCTGCCGGGCCAAGCGCAGGCGCAGCCCGCCGTGGCGCTCGCCTGCGTGTTTTTCTGGTCGTTGGCCCGGCCGGCCGGCATGACGCCGCCGGTTGTCTTCCTGGTGGGACTGCTTGCCGACCTGCTGGGCCTGACCCCGCCGGGCGTTTCGGTGCTGATCCTGCTGGCGGCGCACGGGCTGGCGGCGGGCTGGCGCCGGGTGTTGGTCCAGCAGGGATTCCTGACGGTCTGGCTCGTGTTCGCCGTCGTGGCGGCGGGGGCGGCTGCCCTGGAGTGGGCGATGGTCGGCCTGCTGAGCATCCGGCTGCTGCCGGCCCGCGACGCGCTGCTGCAATGCGGGCTGACGGCTGGGCTTTACCCGGCGCTCGCGGCCCTGTTCACCCAGGCCCATCGCGGCCTTGCCGACCCAGATCGAGCGTGAGATGGCCCGGATAGGGGGCGAAGCGAAAGGGGGGGACGCGAAGGAGGGGGGCGTGTTCACCCGGCGCGCCCTGCTTCTGGGTGCCGGGCAACTCGGCATTTTCGGCGCGCTGGCGGCGAAGCTGTATCGGACCCAGATCGTCGAGGGCGAGCGCTACGCCACGCTGTCCGACAGCAACCGCATCAGCGAACGGCTGATCGCGCCGCCGCGCGGGCGCATCCTTGACCGGTTCGGCGTCCTGCTGGGCGGAAACCAGGCCAACTGGCGCGCCCTGTTCACCGCCGGGCAGGCCGATGCCGGCGCCGTGCTTGATGCGTTCGCGCAGCTTGTGCCGTTCCCCGACGCCGAGCGTGCCCGCATCGAGCGCGAGCTGCGCGGCCGCCGCCGCTTCGTCCCGGTCACGCTGCGGGAGTTCCTGACCTGGGAGGAGATGGCGCGGATCGAGGTGAACGCCCCCGACTTGCCCGGTGTGGTCGTCGAAGTCGGGACGACGCGCACCTACCCGAAGGGGCCGGCGCTCGCCCATGTCGTCGGCTACGTCGCACCCCCGAACGACGAGGACGTGGCGGGAGAGCCCACGCTGGGCCTGCCAGGCCTGCGCGTCGGCCGGGCCGGCATGGAGAAAGCGCACGACGCCCGGCTCCGCGGCCAGCCCGGCGCCGTGCAGATGGAGGTGAACGCCGCGGGCCGCGTCATCCGCGAACTGGACCAGCAGGAGGGGATGCCGGGAGAGGATTTGGAGCTGACCATCGACGCCGGCCTGCAAGCATCGGTGCTGCAACGCCTGGGCGACGAGAGCGCATCCGCCGTGGTGCTGGACGCGCGCAACGGGGAGGTGCTGGCGATGACCACCACCCCGTCCTTCGACCCCACGCTGTTCAACTCGGGCGTCAGCCAGGCGCAATGGGCGGAATGGACGCGCAACCGGGGGACGCCGCTGATCAACAAGGCGTCCGCCGGGCTGTATCCTCCGGGCAGCACGTTCAAGATGGTGGTCGCCATGGCCGGGCTGGAGGCCGGCGTCATCGGCCCCAAGGACCGCATCACCTGCCCGGGCTTCCTCGACGTGGGCGACACGCGCTTCCATTGCTGGAGCAAGCACGGCCACGGGGCGCTGGACATGCGGGGCGGGCTGAAGAACAGCTGCGACGTGTTCTTCTACGAGGTCGCCCGGCGCGCCGGCATCGACCGCGTG
>CAXSEX010000328.1:0-5556 GCA_964236415.1 uncultured Acetobacteraceae bacterium
CTTCCTGATCCAATTCTACCTCGACAAGCCGTCCCCACGACTGATTCTGTTGTCCCACGACATAGAGAATCGCGCCATTCTGGCCGAGGTCCTGGCCGGGCGGACCCGTCGTTCGGTCGAAATCGCGGTCCCGCAACGCGGCGAAAAGCGCGAACTCGTCGACCACGCCGCCCAGAACGCGCGCGAGTCGCTCGGACGCAAGCTGGCCGAAACGGCTAGCCAGGAGAAGCTGCTGGGAGCCCTGAAGGCAGCCTTTGGGATCGACCGCACGATCCGACGGGTCGAGGTGTACGACAATTCCCACATCATGGGTACGAACGCGGTCGGGGCCATGATCGTGGCCGGCCCGGCAGGGTTCATGAAGAGCCATTACCGCACGTTCAACATGAAGGACATCACGCCCGGCGACGATTACGGCATGATGCGGCAGATGCTGCGGCGACGTTTCAGCCGCCTCCTGCGCGACAGCCCGCCCGCCGGTGCCGGCAGGTCCAGCACGCCGCGGCTCCGGTCGCTGACCATCGCCATGGTGCCTGCCGCGTAGTCCACGATGGCGTAAACGCCCGGCGTCGGCGTATCGAGCCGCATCTTCCGCTCCGCCGCCGACCAGCGGGACCGCTGCGACATCGCCCGCTCGCCCTGGCCGGTGCGGTAGGTCACGTCCACGTCGCGGGTCGGCAGCGTCGCAGGCCGGTCGGCCTGCGCCCCCGCCGGCGGGATGGTCAAGGCGGCCAGCAGTGCCGCCGCCAGCAGGGCGCCCCGGATCATCGGGCGCGGCCGAGCTTCGGCATGGCGAACTGCATGTAGTCGGACGGCACCCGGAACAGCCCGTCGCGCTGCGGGCCGTAGCTGACGCTCGACGCGGTGAACGCGCCGCGCCGGCCGTCCACCTCCCCGTCCGCCCGCAACGCCACGCCGTCCGCGGTGAAGCAGACCGTGCCGGCGCCGCGCGAGGACTGCACGGTCCAGGCGGTGCAGGGCAGCCCAGCCACCACGTCGTCGCCGCGCCGGGTCAGCCGCGCGCCGTCCAGCGTCAGCGGTTGCAGATCGGCGTCGCGCACCGGGAGCGTCAGCGCGCTGCGCAGCGCCGTGTCCATCATCTGGACGGAACGCGCGCGCAGATCGACGATGACTGCCTGCGTCCGGCCTTCCGGCTCGACCCGCAGCCGCTGCCCGGCGGCGTCCCAGAACAGGCGCAGCGCGCCCGGGATGCCGCCCGGCACGGCGGACGCGGCCTCGCCCTCCACGCGGTAGGTCACGGCAACGTCGCGGCTGGGCTGGATGCGCGGCCGGTCCTCTGCGTGCGCGGCCGGCGCGGCGGCAGCCAGCAGCACCCCGAGCGCCCACGCCGCGCGCCGGATCATGGAGGGGAGGCCGGCGCCGGCGGCGCCGGGCCATTGGAGGTGGCGGCCATGCGGCTGAAATCGGCGGGCGGCACGAACTCGCCCGCCGGCGCCGGGGCGAAGCTGACGCTCACGGCCTCGATCAGGTTGCGGCGCCCGGCCTCGTCCGTGCCGGAGGAGCGCAGCAGGATGCCGTCGTCGCTGATGCACATGGTGCCACGGGCGTTGTCCACCGCCACGTCCCACACCGTGCAGCGCACCGCGGCCACCGTGCCGGGCGCGCGCCGGGTGAAGCGCATCCGGTCGTTCAGTTGGAAATATGTTTGCGGCCCGTCCTGGTATGGCACGTCCAGCACCATCTGCTCCTCCGGCACCACCACGGCGATGCTGCGCGCCGACTGGTCCACCAGCATGTAGGTGCGGTCTGGCAGGTCAAGCCGCATGGGGGAGCCGCCGGCCTCCGCCGTGACCCGCACCTCGACCGGCGCCGCGCCCGCGTTGACCACGCGGTACAGCACGGAAGCCTCCCGCGTCGGCGCCAGCGCCGGGCGGTCCGGCGCCGCGGCGGCGGTGAGCGCCAGGGCGCACAGCCCGGCGGCGGCCAGCGCGTGCCGTATCATGCCTCGGCCTCGGCGGAGGCTGGGTCGATCCTTGGCGATTGGTCGTACAGCAGCCGGATTTCTGCCGTCAGCGCCGCCGGGTCAGGGTCGGGCAGCCAGCACGCCGGGATTTGCGACGCGGCGGCCAGCAGGGACCTGTACTGCTCCCGCGGGATTTCGTCGGCGCCGAACTGCGCCAGGTGCTTGGTGACGAACTGCGTGTCGAGCAGGGCGTAGCCGCCCAGCCGCATGCGCGCGACCAGGTGCACCAGCGCCACCTTGGACGCATCCCGCGCCACGCTGAACATGCTTTCCCCGAAGAACACGCCGCCCAGCGACACGCCGTACAGCCCGCCCACCAGCGCGCCGTCCTGCCGGCACTCCACCGAATGCGCGCAGCCGCGGCGGTGCAGCTCGCCGAACAGCCGCTCGATGTCGGCGTTGATCCAGGTGTCCTCCCGCCCCGGCGCCGCGGCGGCGCAGCCGGCGACCACGGCGGCGAAGGAGTGGTTGCTGGTGACCTGGTAGCGGCCCGACAGCACAGTGCGCAGCAGCCGCTTCGGCAAGCGGAACCCGTCCAGCGGCAGCACGCCGCGCAGTTCCGGATCAAGCCAGTACAGCCGCGCGCCCCGCCGCGTTTCCGCCATCGGGAACAGCCCGGCGCGATACGCCCGCATCAGCAGTTCCGGCGTCACTTCGATGGTTCTACGCGACATGGTGGGATTGTGGCCTGCCTGTTCGGGTCTGCCAACATTCTATCACGTTCGACGGCAACGCGGGTTCCGACACTGGAACCACTTCTACTTGTGCGTCAACTGCCGGACACGAAATGCTCCAGCCAGTGGATCGTGTACTCGCCGCGCTGGAACTCCGGCGCGTCCATGATGCGGCGGTGCAGCGGCAGCGTCGTCTTGATGCCCTGGACGGCGAACTCGTTGAGGGCGCGGCGCATGCGGGCGATGGCCTCCGGCCGGGTCGGCGCGTGGACGATCAGCTTGGCCACCATGCTGTCGTAGTAGGGCGGCACGACGTAGCCGGCATACAGCGCGCTATCCACCCGCACGCCAAGGCCGCCCGGCGCGTGGAACACATCCACCCGGCCCGGCGTCGGCATGAACGTGTCCGGGTCCTCCGCCGTCACCCGGCACTCGATGGCGTGGCCGCGGAACTCGATGGCCGCCTGCTCATAGCCCAGCTTGTGCCCGGCGGCGACGCGAAGCTGCTCGCGCACCAGATCGACGCCGCACACCATCTCGGTGACGGGGTGCTCGACCTGGAGGCGGGTGTTCATCTCGATGAAGGCGAACTGCTTGTCCTGGTACAGGAACTCCAGCGTGCCGGCGTTGCGGTAGCCGAGCCGCCGCAGCCCCGCCGTCACCACGGCGCCCAGGCTGTCGCGCTCGGCCGCGGTGAGCGCGGGGGACCCGGCCTCTTCCAGCAGCTTCTGGTGCCGGCGTTGCAGGCTGCAATCGCGCTCGCCGAAGTGCACGACGTTGCCGTGGGCGTCCGCCATCACCTGCAACTCGATGTGCCGGGGGCGGTCGAGGTACTTCTCGATATACACGGCGTCGTCGCCGAACGCGGTGCGCGCCTCGGTCCGCGCGACCGTCCAGGCTTCCTCCAGCTCGTCCGGGGCGTGCGCCACCTTCATGCCGCGCCAGCCGCCGCCGGCCGCCGCCTTCACCAGCACGGGATAGCCGATCCGCTCCCCCACGGCGCGCGCCGCGTCTATGTCCGGCACCGCGCCGTCGGACCCGGGCACCAGGGGTACGCCAAGCGACGCCATCGCCGCCTTGGCCGCGATCTTGTCGCCCATCATGCGGATGTGCGCGGGCGACGGGCCGATGAAGGTCATGCCGTGGGCCTCCACCATCTCGGCGAAGCGCGCGTTCTCCGACAGGAAGCCGTAGCCCGGGTGGATCGCGTCCGCCCCGGTGACGGCGGCGGCAGACAGGATCGCCGGGATGTTCAGGTAGCTGTCCCGCGCCGGCGGCGGGCCGATGCACACGCTTTCATCCGCGAGGCGGACGTGCATGGCGTCCGTGTCGGCGGTTGAGTGCACCGCGACGGTGGGGATGCCCAGCTCGCGGCAGGCGCGCTGGATGCGCAACGCGATCTCGCCGCGGTTGGCGATCAGGACCTTGCCGAACACTACTCGATGACCAGCAGCGGCTGCGCGTACTCGACCGGCTCGCCGCTCGTGATCAGGATGCGGGTCACGGTGCCGGCGTGGGGCGCCTTGATCTGGTTGAAAGTCTTCATCGCCGCGATCAGCAGCACCGTCTGCCCGGCGGCGACGGCGCGGCCCACAGTGACGAAGGGCGTGGCGCCGGGTTCGGAGGCCAGGTAGGCGATGCCGACCATGGGGCTGGTGACGGCGCCGGGGGGGATCGCTTCTTCGGCGGCCATGGCGGCCGGGATCGGGGCGACGGCGCTCGGTGCCAGGACGGCGGGCGCGGCCGGGACCATGTGCTGCGCTGCGCCGCGCACCAGATGGAGGCGCACGTCGCCGACGGTGATGTCGATCTCGGTCAGCGTCGCGTCGCGCATGATGCCGCTGAGCGCCCGGATTGTCTCAACATCAAAACCGATCCTCGCCTCGCTCAACGCGCGTCCTCCCACGTTTCGGCGTCGGGCAACCCCGGCACGGCAGTCAGGGGACGGAGGGCGGCCACGGCGCTCGACATGGCCGGGCGCCTATCACGCCCGGCGCGGGGCGTCCATTGCGCAGAGGTCAAAAGCGGCTCGCACCGGGGCGCCTCAACCAGCGTCATTCTCCTTGCCGTGCTGCCGGATAATCTGGTCCAGCCGGCCCGCATCGGACTCGACGCCCTCGTCGCCCCGGAAACGTGAGAACTCGACGTGCCCATCCTCAAACACGTCGATTTCCAGCCGTTCGCCAACGACCGTCACGGCAACCATCACGGAGTCCTCGCGATGCCGATCGACCCGGTACCAGAGGCGTTGCTCATCCAGCAAACGAAGGACGCGATACAAGGCGTGGCCCAAAACAGCGCCTCCATTGGCTCGCGACAAGGCACAGCGACTTACAGGTCCAGAGCAGGCCGTGCCGCACCGTTGTGCCCGCAGCTGCCCCACTGGAGCGGGATCGGCGCAGATGGATGCGCCGGTCATGCTCCAGCGTCCGGCGCGGCGCGTGCGCCGACGCCGGGCAGAGGCCCCCCGCTACTTGCCGTAGCCCGCCTGGCGCATGGAGCGTGCCGTGGCCGCCTGCGCGGAGGACAGGGCCTGGTCCACCGTGTTGGACCCGGCGAGCACCGCCGCCACTGTTTGGCCGACCTGGGTGCCGATGGCCTGGAACTCCGGGATTTCCACGAACTGCGCGCCGGTATAGGGCCGCGGGGTCTTCGTCTGGCCGGTGGGGTTCGAGTTGTTGATGGCCGCCACCACGAAATCGGCAAAGGGCGCCACCGCCTTGTATTCCGGCGTGTTGGTCGAGGCGCGGGTGCCGGGCGGGGCATTCACCCAACCGTCGGTCTTCGCGACCAGCTGGGCATAGTCCTTCGAGGTCGCCCAGGTGATGAACTGCCGCGCCGCGTCGGCCTGCTTCGAGGATGCGGTGATGGCGAGGTTCCAGGACCACAGCCAGGTCG
>CAXSEX010000329.1:0-5554 GCA_964236415.1 uncultured Acetobacteraceae bacterium
CGGCCGCGCCGCCCACGCGGAACCAGGTGAACGGCGCCAGCGGGGCGTCGGCCTGCACGCGGCCACGGAGCGGCGGCAGCCGGGCGACGAGGTGCAGGTGCTGCAAAGCGGGAATCATCCGGCCCGCCGCGTGCTGCCGGCTTGCAGCGCAGCCAATTCGGCGGGCAGGCTCGCTGCCCATTGGGTGATCGTCCCAGCCCCGAGGCAAATGACGAAGTCGCCGGGCTTGGCGATGGCGTGCACCATCTCGCCCAGGTGCTCCGGCCCCGGCAGCGGCACGACGCTGCGGTGGCCGCGCGCTCGCAGCCCGTCCACCAGGCTGTCGCGGGAAATCCCGGGGATCGGCGCTTCCCCCGCCGCATACACGTCGGCGACGATCACGGTGCCCGCGTCGTTCATGCAGGTGCAGAACTCGGGAAACAGGGATTGCAGCCGGGTGTAGCGGTGCGGCTGCACGACCGCGAGCACGTCGCGCGCGCCGGCCTGGCGCGCGGCCTTGAGCACGGCAGCGATCTCGACCGGATGGTGGCCGTAGTCGTCGATCACGGTGATGCCGCCGGATTCGCCCGTCTTGGTGAAGCGCCGCTTCACGCCGCGGAACCCGGCGAAGGCGCTGCGGATCGTCGCCTCGTCCACGCCCATCTCGATGCCGATGGCGACGGCGGCCAGCGCGTTCTGCACGTTGTGCTGGCCGAGCATCGGCAGCCGGAACGGCCCCATGCGCCGGGCGTGGCCGCGCCCGCGCCCGACCGAGATCACCTCGAACGTGGCGCCCAGCTTATCCATCAGCACCCGCTCCGCCCGCACGTCCGCCTGGGGCGAGAAGCCGTAGGTGATCACCCGGCGGTCCGACAGGCGCGGGATCATCTGCTGCACGCCGGGATGGTCGATGCACAGCACGGCGAAGCCGTAGAACGGCACGTTGGCCACGAACTGGTCGTAGCCCGCGACCATGGCCTCGGCGGTGCCCCAATGGTCCAGGTGCTCGGGGTCCATGTTGGTGACGACGGCGATCACGGCCGGCAGGCGCAGGAAGCTGCCGTCGCTCTCGTCGGCCTCCACCACCATCCAATCGCCCTCGCCGAGCCGGGTGTTGGAGTTGTAGGCGTTGATGATGCCGCCGTTGATCACCGTCGGATCCATGCGCGCCGCTTCCAACAGGCAGGCGACGAGGCTCGTGGTCGTCGTCTTGCCGTGGGTGCCGCCGACCGCGATGGCCCATTTCAGCCGCATGAGTTCTGCCAGCATCTCCGCCCGGCGCACCACGGGCAGGAGGCGGGCACGGGCGGCGGCAACCTCCGGGTTGTCGCGCTTCACCGCGGTGCTGACCACGACGACCTGCGCGTTGGCGACGTTCGCCGGGTCGTGCCCGACCGCCACGGGGATGCCGGCGTCGCGCAGCCGGCGCACGTTGGCGTTGTCGCTGAGGTCGCTGCCCTGCACGGCGTAGCCCAGCGTGTGCAGCACCTCGGCGATGCCGGACATGCCGATGCCGCCGATGCCGACGAAGTGGATGGTGCCGATGCCGAGCGGCAGCGCCCTCATGCCCGTGCCCCTTCACGCGGGACCTGCGCCATCTGCTCGACCAGGTCGGCGAGGCGGGCGGCAGCGTCGGGGATGCCGGCGCGGGCGACCGTGCGCGCCTGCTCGGCCAGCCGGGCGGGGGACGACAGCCGGGCGGCGAGCGCATCGGCCAGCACCTGGGGGGCGCCCTCGAACTCGGACTGTTCCAGCACATCGGCGCCGGAGGCGCGGGCGTTGGCGCGCTGGTGCCCGTCGATGGAGGCCGGCAGCGGCACCAGCAGCGCCGGGCGGCCGATGACGCCCAGCTCGGCCACCGTGCTGGCGCCGGCGCGCGCCACGACGAGGTGCGCCGCCACCAGCCGCGCGGCCATGTTGGGGAAGAAGGCGGACAGCTCGGCGTTGACGCCTTGCTCGGCATAGGCAGCGCGCACGCGCGGCAGGTCCTCGGGCCGGCACTGCTGCGCGATGCGGAGCCGGGCGCGCAAGGCTTCGGGCAGCAGGGCGATGGCCCCGGGCAGCGCGTCGCTGAACACGCGGGCGCCCTGGCTGCCGCCGATGACCAGCAGGTTGACCGGGCCGTCCGGCGCGGGCGGCGCGTAGTCCAGCCCGGCCAGGGCGCGGACCGCCGGGCGCACCGGGTTGCCGGTCACGTCCGTCGCGGCGGAGGGCGGCAGGCGCGCCGTCGCCGCCATGTCCGGCGAACCCAGCGAAACGGAGTCGTTTGCGCGACTTGGTTCGATGCCGAGCGCCAGCCGGTCCGCGAACCGCGCCAGCACCCGGTTGGCCCGGCCCAGCACGGCGTTCTGCTCGTGCAGCACGACCACGGGGCGCCGGCGCAGCAGGCGGCACGCCAGCACGGGTGCCACGCACGGATAGCCGCCGAAGCCCACGACCGCGAGGGCGCCGAGCGTCGAAAGGATGCGCCGCGCCTGCCCCGTGCCGGCCGCCAGCGCCAGCGCCGCCTGGCCGGCCCGCAACGCGCCCCGCCCGGCGATCCCGGCGCCGCGCAGCACGAAGGTTTCCCGCCCGGCGAACACCTCGGACTTGAGGCCGCCGCTCCGCGCGTCCGTCATAAGCGCCACGCGGTGGCCACGGGACAGCAACTCGGAGGCCAGCGCCTCCGCCGGGAAGAAATGCCCGCCGGTGCCGCCGGCGGCGATCACGACGGGGCGGACGGGCTGGCCCCTCATGTCGCGACGCCCCAGACCGGCTCGGTCCGCGCACGCTGCCGGGTCAGCGCCAGCAGCATGCCGATGCCGAGCGCCACCGCCAGCACGGACGACCCGCCGTAGGACACGAAGGGCAGGGTCATGCCCTTGGTCGGGATCAGGTGCAGCGAGCTGGCCATGTTCACGAAGGCTTGCAGCCCGAAGCTGGTCACCAGGCCGCAGGAGGCCAGCACGATGAACAGGTCCTGCTCCGCCAGCAGCCGCAGCAGGCCACGCAGCACGATGAAGCCGAACAAGGCGAGCAGGACCAGGCAGATGACCATGCCGAACTCCTCCCCCACCACCGCGAACACGAAGTCCGCGTGGGCGTCGGGCAGCACGTCCTTGATCCGGCCCTCGCCGGGGCCGCGTCCGAGCAGGCCGCCGTTGCCGAACGCTTCCAGCGCGGTGTTGACCTGGTAGCTGTCGCCGGAGGAGGGGTCCAGGAAGCGGGTCACGCGGCTGCGGACGTGCGGGAAGAAGGCGTAGGCGCTGATGGCGGCGCCCACCAGCCCGCCCACGCCGACGCCCACCATGGCGAGGTTGAGTCCGCCGATGAACAGCTGGGTGAAGAACACCGCCGCCACCACCGCCAGCATCCCCATGTCCGGCTGCGACTTCAGCAGCACGGCGATCACCGCGAACACGCCGCCGGCCAGCAGCATGCCGGGGAAGTGCCGCACGCGGCTCCCTTCGCTGAGCAGCCAGGCGGCCACGACGGCGAAGCAGGGTTTCAGGAACTCGCTCGGCTGCACCGTCATGCCGGGGACGGAGATCCAGCGGCGGGCGCCCTTGATCTCGACGCCCATCACGAGGGTGGCGGCGGTGAGCGCCAGCGCCGCCAAGCAGCCGAACAGCGCCAAGCGCCACACGCCGCGCGGCGACAGCAGCGACACCCCCATCACGACCAGCCCGGCGAGCGCCAGGAACACCACCTGCTTCAGGATGAACAGGTCGCGCGACTGGTGGATGCGCTCCGCCACCGCGGGCGAGGCGGCCAGCATCATGACGTAGCCGAAGCCGATCAGCGTGGCGACCGCGAGCAGGGTCCAGCGGTCCACCGTCAGCCACCAGCGGCCGAGCACGGAGTCGTCGGAGCGGGACAGGGCCATCAGGCGCTCCTCAAGAGGTCGGGGGAGAAGTCGGGGGCCGCAGCGAGTTGGCGGAACCGCTCGCCGCGCGCCTCGAAGCCGGCGAACTGGTCGAAGCTGGCGCAGGCTGGGGACAGCAGCACCACGGGGGCGGCGGTGCGCGCGGCGGCGGCGCGGGCGGCCGGCACGGCGGCGTCCAGCGTGCCCGCCACAGTATGGGGTACGCCGGCGTCGGCCAGCGTTCGCGCCAGCGCCGGCGCGTCCCGCCCGATCAGCACGGCATGGGCCACGCGGGGCAGCAGGGGGCGCAGCGCCTCGATCCCGCCGGCCTTGGCGATGCCGCCGGCGATCCAGACCAGGCGGCCGTAGCAGGCGAGCGCCCGGGCGGCGGCGTCCGCGTTGGTCGCCTTGCTGTCGTTCACCCAGGAGACGCCGTCCACCATCGCCACCCGCTCCTGCCGGTGCGGCAGGCCGCCGAACCCGGCGATGCCCGTGGCTATGGCTTCGCGCGACACGCCCAGCATCAAGGCCAAGGCAGCGGCGGCGGCGGCGTTCTGCGCGTTGTGCGGGCCGGGCAGGGCGGGGGCGCCGCGCATCGCCAGGATCGGCCCGTCGCCGTCGCGCAGGGTGCCGTCGTCGCACCAGACATCGGCCAGGCGGTGGCCGGACACCGTGACGATGCGGCGGCCGTGCAGGCCGCGCGTCACGCCGGCGCTTTGGCCGTCGTCGATGCCGACCGCCGCGACGTCGCCCACGCGCTGCCGGTCGAAGACGTGGCGCTTCGCCGCGGCGTAGCCGGCCATGTCGCCGTGCCGGTCCAGGTGGTCCGGGCTGAGGTTCAGCAATGCCGCCGCATCGAAGCGCAGCGTGAGAAGGCGCTCCAGCATGTAGGACGACATCTCCAGGACATAAACGCCGGCGTCGGAAAGGGCCGGAAGCGCCAGCGCGGGGGTGCCGAGGTTGCCCCCCGCCGTCGATTCGACGCCAGCGCCGGAAAGGATGTGCGCGAGCAGCGCCGTCGTGGTGCTCTTGCCGTTGGTGCCGGTGACGCCGATGAACCGCGCCCGGGACCCGGCGGCGCGCACCGCCTGGAACAGCAGCTCGGCATCCGACAGGATCGGGATGCCGGCCTGGCGCGCGGCCAAGGCCGCCGGGTGCGGCGCGGGGAGGGCGTGCGGGATGCCTGGGCTGAGCACCAGGGCCTCGAACCCGGCCAGGCCGAGCGCCGGGTCATGCAGCGTCAGGCCGGCCTCGGCGCGTGCCTCGGGCCGGTCGTCCCACGCGGAAACCTCCGCCCCCATGGCGAGCAGGGCGCGCGCCGCCGGCAAGCCGTTGCGGCCCAAGCCGACCACGGCGAAACGGCGCCCGGCGAACAGGGCGGGCGGGAAGGCGTTCATCGGATCTTCAAGGTGGCCAGGCCCACCAGCGCCAGGATCATGGAGACGATCCAGAAGCGGATCACGATCGTCGGCTCCGACCAGCCCTTCTTCTCGTAGTGGTGGTGCAGCGGCGCCATCAGGAACACGCGGCGCCCGGTGCGCTTGAACCAGAACACCTGGACGATCACGCTGACCGTCTCCACGACGAACAGCCCGCCGACGATGGCCAGCACGATCTCATGCTTGGTCGCGACCGCCACCGCGCCCAGCGCGCCGCCGAGCGCCAGGCTGCCGGTGTCGCCCATGAACACCGCCGCGGGGGGCGCGTTGAACCACAAAAAGGCGAGCCCGG
>CAXSEX010000330.1:0-5548 GCA_964236415.1 uncultured Acetobacteraceae bacterium
GCCGTCGTTCATCGACAGGCCGAGGATGTCCATGTGCTTGCGCGGCCCGGCGCCGACGCCCTCGGTGAAGAACGACACGCCGATGCCCATGAGCTCGCCGCGCGCCCGCTTCTGCGCGGCCGGCAGGCGGCGCTCCAGGCTGTCGAGGTCGGCCAGCATCAGCTCGGTCTCCACCGTTTCCGCGTCGCGGATCGGATCGATGCTGCCCTCCACATGGGTCACGTCGCCGTCCTCGAAGCAGCGCAGGACGTGGATGATCGCGTCCACCTCGCGGATGTTGCCCAGGAACTGGTTGCCCAGGCCCTCCCCGCGCGACGCGCCGCGCACCAGCCCGGCGATGTCCACGAACTCCAGGCTGGTCGGCACGATGGCCTTGGACTTGCCGATGCCAGCGAGCAAAGCCAGCCGGGGATCGGGCACCGCAACCCGGCCGACGTTCGGCTCGATGGTGCAGAACGGGTAGTTCGCCGCCTGCGCTGCCGCCGTGGCCGTCAGCGCGTTGAACAGCGTGCTCTTGCCGACGTTGGGCAACCCGACGATGCCGCAGTTGAAGCCCATCTACCTTGTCCCTTCTGCCTGCGTCAGCAAGGCCACGCGCGTCATGAAGTCTTCCGGCTTGCCGGCGGCCAGCAAGGGTGCCGCGTCCGCCACCGCGTCCAGCAGGGCGGCGAGCCAGGCCTGGTCGGTCTTGTGGAAATCGCCGAGCACGTGGCCGTGCACCCGCGCCTTGTCGCCGGGGTGCCCGATGCCGAGCCGGACCCGCCAATACTCCGGCGTGCCCAGGATGCGGTCCATGCTGCGCAGCCCGTTGTGCCCGGCGGCACCGCCCCCGCGCTTCACCCGGGTCTTGCCGGGCACCAGGTCAAGCTCGTCATGGAACGCGGTGATGGCATCCGGGGCCAATTTGTAGAAGGCCGCCGCCGCCTGCACGCTTTCGCCGCTGGCGTTCATGTAGGTGGCGGGCTTGAGGGCGGTCACGCGCTCGGTTCCCACGCTGCCCTCGGCGGTCCAGCCCTTGAAGCGCTGCCGCCACGGGCCAAACCCGTGGCGGCGCGCGATGGCGTCGATGGCCATGAAGCCGATGTTGTGGCGCTGCCGGGCCATCGCAGGCTCCGGGTTGCCCAGGCCAACCCAAAGCAGCACGGCCGGCGGGCTGTCCTTACTTCTTGGCGGCCGGCTTGGCGGGGGCCTTGGCCGGCGCGGCGCCCTTCGCCCCCTTGGCTGGCGCTGCCGCGGCCGGCGCGTTCGCATCGGCCGCAGCCTCGGGCAGCTTGCTGGGCGCGGCCACCGTCGCGATCACGAAGTCGCGGCCCGTGATCACCGGCTTCACGTCCCCGGTGCCCTGGAGGTCGGACCAGCGCACGTTGTCGTTGATGTCGAGCGCGGACAGGTCCGCCTGCAACGCTTCCGGCACGCTGTCGGGGTCGGCCAGCACCTCCACGCTGTGGCGCACCACGTTCAGGACGCCGCCGCGCTTCAGGCCGGGGGAGGTCGCCTCGCCCTGGAACTGCACCACCACAGAAACACGGATGCGCTCGCCGGCGGCCAGGCGCTGGAAATCGACGTGGATCGGCTTGTCCGACACCGGGTGGAACTGCACCTCGCGGATCAGGGCGCGCGACGGGCTGCCTGCGACGTTCACCTCGTAGAGGCGCGACCGCCACCCGCCGCGCTGTAGTTCGCGCACCACGAGGCGCGGGTCGAGCTGCACCAGGGTCGGCGGCTGCTTGGTGCCGTAGATGACGGCGGGCACCATGCCTGCCCGGCGAGATGCGCGTGCCGCCCCCTTGCCTGCCCGCTCGCGCGCCTCGGCCTCAATCGTGACGTAATTGGCCATGGGTTGCTCCTAACAGGTATCGCGCCGGCCTCCAGGGGTGCCAACGCGGCGGGCGGTGTAGCGGATCGCCGCCGGTTGGGCAACCCGCGCCGGGCGGTCTGTTCCGCTTGAACACCAACCGATCTAGGGAACACTGCTCACCCTTGCCAGGCTCGAAGGACGAAGTTCGACCATGCACATCATTCGGCATGGCCTTCCTATATGCTACGCCAGGAAATTGAAGAATGGCATTGCAGCTTGGCATCCTGAGAGACGTGCTGATTGAGGCCGGAGCTGACCCGGCGCGGGCCGGCAAGGCGGCAGCCGAGGTTGGGGCCTACGAAAACCGTCTGGCGTCCGTGGACACCCGCCTGGCCGTGCTGCTGGTGATGGTCACGGGCCTGTATGCCATCGCCCTCCCGGGCGTGTGGCTGTTGCTGCGTATCGCCAGCAAGACGGGCGCGCTTGGCTAGAATGCCGGGTCGCAGCCTCAGTGCCCCGTTGCTCCTCGGTTTCGGAGAAAAATTTGCCGTCCCCGTTCGCCAATGGGCGCCGGACCGGCTGACTTTCCCCGGGCACCACCCCACATGGCCTCCATGAACATCGAACAGACCGTGCTCCCGAACGGCCTCCGGGTCGTGTCCGTCAATTTGCCCGGTTTCGACAGCGCCGCGGTCGCCGCCTTCGTCAAGGCGGGCGCCCGGAACGAGACCGAGGCCAACAACGGCATCGCGCACTTCCTGGAGCACATGGCGTTCAAGGGCACCAAGACGCGCAGCGCCTTGCAGATCGGCGCCGAGATCGAGGTGTTGGGCAGCAACATCAACGCCTTCACCTCGCACGACATGACCTGCTACTTCGTGACGGGCTTGAAGAGCACGGTGGCGCAGTCGGTCGCGATCCTGGGCGACGTGCTGACGGCGTCCACCTACAACGAGCCTGACATCGCGACCGAGAAGGGCGTGATCCTGCAGGAGATCCGCCGCAGCGCCGACAACCCGTCGCACGTCGCCTATGACGGCTACGGCCTGACCGCCTACCCCGGGCAGAGCATTGGCCGGCCGATCCTGGGTCGCGCCGGGCTGATCGAGCAGGTGACGCGGGACTACTTCACGGACTTCGTCGGGCAGAACTACTTTGCCGAGAACATGGTCGTCGTGGGCACCGGCGACTTCAGCCACCAGGCCTTCGCCGGGTACGTGGCGGAGCACTTCAGTGCCCTGCCCAGCCGCGCCGAGCCGGTCACGGTGTCCCCCGCCCAGTATGTCGGCGGGCACGTCCGCAACACCGACAAGGATTTCGAGCAGGTGACGATCCTGCTCGGCCTGCAATCGGTGCCGGAAACCGATCCCACGGTCTGGGCGCACAAGGTGATGGCCCGGGCGCTCGGCGGCGGCATGTCGTCGCCGCTGTTCCAGGAGGTGCGGGAAAAGCGCGGCCTGGTATACTCGGTCAGCGCCTACTCCGACCACGGCGCGGACCACGGGGAGTTGGTGATGTTCGCCGGCACCACGGCGAAGCACGTGGACGAGTTGCTGACCGTCGCCTGCGGCGAGATCACCAAGGCCACGGCCCACGTCGCCGAGACCGACATGGCGCGCGCCAAGAACTCGTTGCTGGTCGGCCTGGCCACGGCGAAGGAGCGGCCGTTCAGCCTGGCCCGCGGCATCGCTGGCAGCCTGTTCGAGCACGGCATGATCATGACGCCCGAGGACGCGATGCGGAAGGTCGAGGCCGTGACGCTCGACGACGTGAAAACCGCCGCGCGCATGATGGTCGCGAGCAACCCGACGGTTTCGTTGGTGGGTCCGGTGCCGGACCAGGACTACCATGGGCAGGTGCGCGCGGCGCTTGCTTAAAGGGCGCGCATAGCCCGGCGAGATCGGTTACACTACCGGGCCGATCTCGCCCGCCACCAAGGATTCCCAGTTCCCATGCCCACGCGGTTCTCATCCGACGACCTCGGCCGCATGTTCGACGCGCGCACGCTGACCCGGGGCCGCAGCCTTCTGCTGATCGGCGCCGTCGAGGTCGGGCTGGACGGCGATGCGGTCACCGGGGTCGTCGATGACCGCGGCGAGCAGCGGACCGCGACGCTGGAGCCGCGCGAGGACGGGGGACAGGTCGCGTTCAACGCCCGCTGCACCTGCCAGGTCCCGGCCTGCGCGCACCTGGCTGGGACGGCGCTCGCCGCGCTTGAGCGTTACCCGGCGCTGCGCCGTGCCGCGGCCGCCAGCATGCTCGACCACCTGGCCGCGCCGGAAAAGCGCCGGGTGGTGTTCGACCTGGCGCCAAGTCATGCCCCGCATGTCGCGGTCGTGGCCACCTTGTTCATCGGGGAGGCCAGCCACAAGGTCGAGGCGGCGACTCCGCGGCAGCTTATGGCCGATCCCTCCGTCGGCGCCGCGGTCCGCGCCTTGGCCCGCCTGCTCGGCGGCGGCCATTCCACCCGGACCGGCATCGAGGCCGGCCAGCTTCCGGACGTGCTGCAACAGTTGGTGAGCTCGGGCCATGGCCGCTGGGCGGCAACCGGCAAGCGCCTGGTCAGCGGCGAGGTGCGCACCTTCGACGCCCACCTGCGCCCCAAGCTGCCGGCCAAGTCCGCGGTGCTGCAAAGCGAGTTCGGCCCTTGGTACGTCGATGGCGCCACCGGCGCCGTGGGCCGGGTGCGCCTGCGGCGCAAGGCGGCGACGGTTGCGCCCATCCGCCCGCGGGCCGCAGAGCCTGTGGTCATCGCCCCGCGCACCAGCGAGCCGGCGGTCATCGAGGCAGAGATCACGCCCGTGATCCGGCTTCGCCGCCTGCATTGCCCCGACGCCTTCGGCCGCCCGCAACTGCTCGACGCCTTGACGCTCGACTTCGACTACGGGGGCGTGCTGACCGAGGGCGACGACGAGCGGCAGTTCGTCCGCGTGTCCACGGCGGCTGGCCCTTCCTTCGTCCGCCGCGACCCAGCGGCCGAGACCGCGGCCTTCGACATGCTGGGCCAGGACGGCTTCACCCAGATGCGCGTCGCCGAGGGCCGGTCCGCCAAGGGCCGCCGGGCGCTGGTGTTCGTCGGCCCGGACGCCGCCGAGCGGTGGCACCGCTTCACCGCCCTGCGCCTGCCCGCGCTGCAGGCGCTCGGCTGGCGCAACATGATCGACGGCAACTTCGGCCCGCGCCTGGTGGAGGCCGTGGGCACCTACGACGTGCAGGTGGCGGACGCCGGGCCGGGCCGCTTCTCGCTCGATTTCGGCATCGAGATCGACGGCGTGCGCCTGCCGTTGCTGCCGATCCTCAGCCGCTTGATCGAGCGGGGCGGCCTGGACGCGGCACAGGTCGTCGGCGACGAGTTGATCACGACGCTCGATGACGGCCGCGTGGTGAAGCTGCCGGCTGACCGGATGCGCCGCCTGCTGGCCGTCATGGGCGACCTGATCGAGTCCGCCGGGCGCGTCGCCGATGGCCCGCTGCTGCTGCCCGCGACCGAGGCCGCGACGGTGCTGGAGCTGGAGGATGTCGTCTCCACCCGGTTCGAGAACGCGGCCACCATCAAGTCCTATGTCGGCCAGTTCCGCGACCAGGCGGACATCCCCCCGGTCGTGCTGCCCGCCTCCTTCAAGGGCGACCTGCGCCCGTATCAGAAACAGGGCCTGGATTGGCTGCAACACCTCCGCGCCCACGGGCTGGGCGGCTTCCTTGCGGACGACATGGGCCTGGGCAAGACCGCGCAGACCATCGCGCACCTGG
>CAXSEX010000331.1:0-5543 GCA_964236415.1 uncultured Acetobacteraceae bacterium
CGCCTCGCCACCCAGACCCCACTAGCCAGCCCAGGATTGGCCAAAGTCGAGCTTACATATGCCCATAATTCCGCAACCTCGCGCGCCGAGTTGGACTCGGGACTGGTTTCGCGCAGTAACCACTCACCTGTCTTGGCTGCGTGACCATTGGTGGCATGAACACCTGGCTTGACAGGGCGAGGGTTGGATTGGTCGATCTCGCCTTGTGGGCAGCGCGATCCCTGGAGCTTTGTCCAAGGACGACCTGCTTGCCCCGATCCTGGCGCAGCAGGTGCAGGCTGCGGCGCAAGCGGTGCGGAGCGGTGCGTCGGCGGCGCGGATTGCGGGGTTGGAGGCTCGGCTTGATGCGCCGCGCAAGACGCCGGGCAACTCGGGCCTGCCCGCGTCCCAGGGCTGGAAGCCAAACCGTCCGGAGCGCCGGAAGGCGCCTCGCCGCGGTTGCCCTGGCGTCACCCGCGCGCTGGCAGCCTGCACGTGGCCCAGGCGATCGGCTTCGAGCGCCTGGTCTGTTTGCTGTCCGAGGTGTTCGGCCTGACCCTAAGCCAGGGTGCGGTTGCCAACATCCTGGCCCGTGTCGTCTCAATGGCCGAGGCCACCAGCCAGGCCGTCGCTGTCAGCGAGGTTGTCGGCCGTCTGGTGGACCGCCAGCGCGACGTGCCGCGGACCATCCTGGGCGACGCGCTGATGTCGCTGGTCGGCGGCTGCTTCGGCACCTCGCTGATCACCACCAGCGGCGAGAACATCGGCATCGTGCGCGCGACCGGCGTGCGGTCCCGCTACGTGACGGCGGCCTGCGGCGCAATGCTGGCGCCGGTGGTCGTGTTCGCCATCATCTGCCGCATGGGGATAGACATCCTGCGCCGGGCCGACCTGCACGCACCGGAGATGACGCCGTCCTGGGATCTCGGTTGGGAGCTGGTGCGCCCGGCCAACCGCGACCAGGTCGTGGCGACCGTGATGGTGGGCCGGCTGCGACTGTGGCGCGGCTGGCCGCCCGACTGGGAGGCGCGCGCTGATGTGGCAGGTCGCGGCGCTGGCCGGCCCGGCGGTCGCGCGGGCGCCGATCCAGCGCATCCACCCGGTGTCGGCCTGGCACCATGAAGACGCCATGCGAAGCGCATGAGCCTGCCGCTCGAGGCGGCCATAGCTGCCTTAGCCGGGTCGCTGCGGGTGTACATCGGGTTCGCAGCCGTCCTGACCGTGGGCGCCTCGCTGATGAGCGGCTCCTTCAAGCTCGGTCGTCCGGTGCTGCTTGGCGCCAGGCTGATCACGGGGATCACAGAAACGGCGACCGGGATCGGTGGGCCGCCGATGGCGTTGGCCTACCAGCATCAGCCCGGCCCGGTGCTGCGCGCCACCTTGGCGGCGAGCTTCTTCATCGGCGAGATCGTGTCCCTGGTCCTGCTGGCGGCCACCGGGCGGCTGCATGGGGAGCAGGTCGTCGCGGCGGCGTCGCCCACAAGGCCTCAATGACATGGAAGGCCGGCGACAAGGGGTTGCCGGTCTACAAGCAGAGATCAGACTAAATTTGGCATCAAGTTTGCATGGTGAACCCTGCAAGCCCTGCTTCGGTGGCCTTGCTGCAACGTCCCCGGACGTCGGTTCTGGAATGCAACTATGGAGAAGTGTTTCATGACCCGTCTCGCGCCCTCGTCCGCCAGTTCCATGCCGCTTTCCCGCCGCACGGCCCTGCTGGGCGCTTCAGGCGGCGCGGCCCTGCTGTTCACGCCGCGGATCGCACGCGCGGTCACGGAGGTGAACTTCACAGAGGCCGTGCACAATTTGGGCTACATCAACCTTTATGTTGGGCAGGCCGCCGGGTATTTCGAGAAGCAAGGCATCCATCTCAACGTGAGCGCGGCCGGAGGCGACACCCAGGCGTTCGCCGCCGTCCTGGCGCGCTCCGCCCTGTTCGGCATCGGCGACCCGACCATGGTCCCGATCTCGGTGGAGGCCGGCGGGCCGGGCCGGGTCGTCGGCACCGTCGTGCAGCGCGCCCACTACTTCGGCGTGTCCAAGACGGCCCAGAAGATCACCGATCCCAGGCAATTCAAGGGCTTGACGATCGTCACCTCGCCCGAACCCAACACCAACTACAGCGTCACCCGCAAGCTGCTGGAAGAGAACGGGCTGGCAGTGGGCCGGGACGTGACGATGGTTGCGGTCAGCCCGGGCACGGAGATCGCCGCCATGCTGGCGGGCCGCGCCGACATCGCCATCGCCTATCAGCCGAACGTGGCGGCGGCCGAGGCGCAGGGGGCGAAGACCGTGTTCGACTTCTCCAGCTACGTCGGCCCGTTCTGCAACACCGGGATCATGGTGCTGAACGAGACCGTCGCGCAAAAGGCTGATGTCGTGCAGGCGCTCTGCACTGGCCTTGAGAGGGCGGGCCGCCGCGTTTACAGCGACCCGGCCTATGCCAAGCAGGTCGCCCGCAAGGAGTTCCCCGACCTGCCCGGAGACGTCGTGGATAAGGCGATCGACGCGGAGATCGAGTACAAGATCCCGGCTGAGTCCGTCCTGGTGGATCGCAAGCAATGGGACAACCTCATGGCCATGCAGAAATACCTGAAGAACGTGAAGGGCACTACGACGTTCGAGCAGATCGTCGACAACAGCTTTGCCGAGAAGGCAGTGAAGGCTGCCTGAACTGGCAGCGTCCGCACCAGCGCGATGCCGTGAGGGCGCCGGCCGTGCGCCGCCGCTGTCCGCGCTGGGCTTGGGCAAGACGTTCGGCGCCGAGGATGGGCGTCCCGTTGGCGTGATCGGCTCCGTCTCGTTCGACCTCGGCAAAGGCGAGATCGTGAGCATCGTCGGGCCGTCCGGCTGCGGCAAGACGACGCTGCTCAACCTGATCTGCGGCCTGCTGTCCCCCACGGCGGGATCGGTGCTTTGGCATGGGCGCGAACTCGCGGGCGTGCCACCGCGCGTAGGCTACATGCTGCAAAAGGATCTGCTGCTGCCCTGGCGTACCGCGGTGCAGAACGTGACACTTGGCCTAGAGGTAAAGCAGGTTGGCCGCCGCGAGCGCCTGGCTACGGCGCATCGCCTGCTGGACCGCCTGGGCCTTGGAGAGTTCGCGGACTACTACCCGTCGGCGCTGTCAGGGGGCATGCGCCAGCGTGTCGCGTTGGCGCGGACCTTCGCCTCCGATCCGGAGGTGCTCCTGCTCGACGAGCCGTTCTCCGCCCTCGATTTCCAGACCAAGATCCTAATCGAGCGCGACACGGCCCGGCTCGTCCGCGGCGAGCGCCGGTCGCTGCTGCTCATCACCCACGATGTCGAGGAGGCGGTCAGCTTGTCGGATCGGGTCATTGTGCTCTCGCACCGGCCCTGCACCGTCGTTTCGCAGCATCATATCGACCTGCCGGGTGACCGGACAGACATGATGGCGATGCGGGAACGGCCGGAGTTCGCGCGCACCGTCCGTACGATATGGACCGAGCTAGACGTCCGGTGACGACGCCGGCCGCCTCCCCTGCCCTGTCACGCTTATCACGTTGGCGGACCCGGCCGCCCCGCACGGAGCGGCAGCGACTGGGGCGCCGCTCCATGCTGCACGTGGCGCTGTGCCAACTGCTTCTGCTCGGGATCGTGCTCGGCCTTTGGGAGTGGGGGACGCAAGGCGCCGGGGTGAATGCCTTCCTGTTCGGCTCGCCCAGCGTGATCGGCGCCCAGTTGCTGGCCATGGTCAAGGACGGCTCGATCTGGGTGGATGCCCGGGTGACCGGGCTTGAAACGCTGGGCGGGTTCGTGCTGGGCAACCTGCTCGGCACGGTGCTGGGCTTGTCGCTCTGGTTCTCGCGGTTCACCTCGCGCGTGGTGCAGCCGTTCGTGCTGGCACTGGGGTCGGTGCCGATCGTGGCGCTGGCGCCCATCGCCATTATCTGGTTCGGCACCGGCTTTGCCTCCAAGCTCGCGATGGCGACCCTGTCCGTGGTGGTCGTGGCGCTCGTCGTGGCCTACAAGGGCGCGCTCGGGGTCGATCCGGACCAGGTCAACCTCATGCGCTCGCTCGGCGCGAGCCGCCGGCAGATCTTCCGGCTGCTCGTGCTGCCGGCCTCGTTGACCGACATCTTCGCAGGCCTCAAGCTCACGGTCGGCTTCGCGCTGGTCGGCGCCATCGTGGGCGAGTTCATGTCGTCCTCGGAGGGTTTGGGCCACGCAATCTTCAAGGCAGGCAGCCTTTACGCCATTTCCAAGGTGTTCGCGGCGCTTGCCGTGACCGTGGCCCTCGCCCTCGTCCTTTCCGCGGTCGTCAGCCGGGTCGAGCGGGCCTTGCTGCCGTGGCGGCACGATTTCAACTGATCCTCGATGAATCTCGGCCAGAAGCCGTACCTGCAGGCCGGGCGACAATCAACACCGCGTCTATTCACGCATGGCGCTCAGCTAGGGTAAAGAGAAGGCGATATTGTACTTCCCATACCCAACTTGCCGAGGGATGCTAGGATGATCTCAGCCGAGTCTCAGCCGCGACAGGCGTGGCATCCCAGTCGGCTGTGGAGCCTATGGAACATGTTGCAGATCAATCCATCTGGTTGTCTTGATTTCGGTAGCAGCTTGGAAGCCATAAAGCTTCGTCGATGATTTTTTGAATCTGCCATGAAAAATGGTGAAGGAGCGCCGAATGCAGTTCATGACAGTCCGTTAGAAATTGAAAACGTCACCAAAGAGGCGTTGCAAACCCTCTCTCAACTGGCATCAGATTTTGACCTGCCTATCACCAAAGATATGATTTAAAAACGCGAGAATTCCAACCGGAGACAGTTGCAAGTCGTTGGGCGTAGCTGGCGAAGGCTGCGGGGTGTTGCAGGGGGTGCAGCAGGCGCAGCGACAGGTCCACCATGGTGCGGCACTTGGACACCCCCTTGGTCCTGCGGTGGAAGCGGGCGAGGCAGTGCCGGACGTTGCTGTTGTCCTGCTCGATGGGGAACGTCAGGTCCTTGCCGGTGAACAACCGCGCTTCCGGGATCACCCGGTGACAGCCCTCCCGATCGTCGGTGACGAACGTTCTGCCTTTCAGCCCGACCTTGTCGAGCAAGCGGCGGCAGGTCGCATCATCACGCCCACCCAGCACCCAGGCCACGGTTCGCCGCTGTTCCACGTCACAGGCCCGCCAAATCCAGAGCTTGGCAGACTTTCTTTCAGGAAATGCCCCATCTCGTCCACCTCCACCGTCACCACGGACCGGGAAACAACCGGCTCCGGCAAGGCGGCAGCCTCGGCGCGCACCCACTTCAGCACCGCCACGTCGCTCACCCCCAGCACGTGGCCAATCATGCTGAAGCTCATGCCTCCCATGCCATGCAGCAGCACCGCCAGCGCCTTCATGGCAGGCGGCTTGCCCCGCAAAGGCGTGTCGGTGAAGTGGCACCCGCACACGCGGCAACGGTAGCGCTGGTGGCCCCGCACCACCCCGCTTCTTCCGTGATCAGAGCTGCCGCACCGCTTGCACCGCAACCCAGCCGCAGACACCATCAACCTCCGTCAACACACCGCGTCAGCGTGCCAGATGATCGACGCTATCCCAAGTTAGAACTCTC
>CAXSEX010000332.1:0-5528 GCA_964236415.1 uncultured Acetobacteraceae bacterium
TGTCCGGGTTCGTGTCCGTCGCCTGCACCGTTAGGCAAAGGTCAGATCTGATGCTTATCAGGCAGACGCCCGCAAGGTCGGGATCGCCGCGATCGTCTCGGCCATGGCCTGCTCCGCCCGCCACAGGTCATGCGCCTGCTGCATCCGCAACCACAGGCTAGGCCCGTTGCCGCAGAGCTTGCCGAGCCGCAACGCCATCTCCGGCGTTACGCCGGCCCGTTCCGCCAGGATAGCGTGCAGAGCCTGCCGCGACACGCCAAGCGCCTCGGCGGCATGCAGCACCGGCAGGCCGAGGGCGGGCAGCACGTCCTCGCGCAGCATAGCGCCCGGGTGCGTCGGCTGGCGGCTGCGGCGGCCGGCTGGGACGACAGAGGGCTGCACGGCATCCTTCTTAGTGAGATCCACAGGATTTGCGCAGGATCGCGGTTTCGCGTTCGGCATCAGTGGTAATCCTCGAAGTCCACGGCGATGGCGTTCTCGCCTTCCCAGCCGAAGGTGACGCACCACGGCCCGTTGACATGGACGGTGTAGCGGACCGGCTTGCCCCGCAGCTTGTGGAAGTCAAACCCGGGCACGTCCATGTCTTCCGGCACCCGGGCCACATCCAGGGCATCCAGACGGCGCCGGAGCCGATCCACCAGGTCGGGCGCGATCTTGCGGGCGCCCCCCTTCGTCCAGAAAGCCTTGAGCGCGCGGCTGCGGAAGGAAAGAATCACATGAGTGTGTAAAGCGATCCCTTACAGTTGGCAAGCAGGCCCTCTCCAAGGCAGCCAGAGCTTTTCAAGCTTGTGGTCGTGGGTTCGAGTCCCACCGGGCCCACCATGCCGGCAGGATGGAATCAGCCGCTTGCCCGCCTCAGCGTCCTTCCTGCAATAGCTCATCAAGCGTCGCAGGGCAGGCAGGATCAACCTCCAAAGGGGGCTGACCATCCATCATCTCAGGCAGCAGGCTCAGCGCCTTGCGGTAAAGCTCATCCACGTTGATGCGTTGCCGCATGGAAGGTGTGAAAGCCTCGGTTGCGTCAATGCGAAACCGGCGCGCTTCAATTTTCCAATGCGGCACGTCGCGGGATTGCGGCCAAGCCTTGCATTTGAGGTCGTGCTCAAGCGCCCGCATCAAGAGAGATTTGACGGCGGATAGCTGACTACGGCCCACGCTCTCGATTTCCTCGATGATGTTGGCCCAATCGGGCGTTTCATTGCCCGGCCCTCCGCCCGCATGCTGTCGGAGCAGCCGGGCTTGATGCTCGGACCATTCCAGCACGTCGGCGTCATACAGGTCGCTCATCGACACCCTTCCTTGCCGCTACGCCGCCTCGTTGAAGAAATCCGCATAGCCGAACAGCCCCGACGACCCTCCGGTGTGCAGGAACACCACGTTCTCCCCCGGTGAAAAGGCGCCCCGCCGGATCAGGTCGATCAGCCCGGCCATGCCTTTCCCGGAATACACCGGGTCCAGGAAGATCCCTTCGAGCCGCGCCAGCATCCGTACCGCCTCCGCCATGCCAGGAGTCGGCACGCCGTAGCCCCCGCCCACGTAGTCGCAATTGGCCTCGGCAGCAGCCTCCGGAATCGGGCGGTCCACGCCTACGTGCGCGGCCGTCGCCCGCGCCAGGCGCAGCACGTTCGCTTCCTGCGTCTGCTTGGGCGCGCGGACGCCGATGCCCAGCACGCGGACCGGGCTGCTGAGGGCGTGCAGCCCGGCCACCAGCCCGGCTTGCGTCCCCGCGCTGCCGGTCGCGTGCACCAGGCGGTCGATGCGCAAGCCCAGCTCATTCGCCTGCGTCACCAGTTCCAACGCAACCGCTGCATAGCCTAGGGCGCCAACGGCGTTCGAACCGCCGCCAGGAATCAGGTAGGGCTTGGCGCCCTCAGAAGCCAGCCGGGCGCCGACCTCCTCGATGGCGGCCTGCATGTCGGTGCCGCCGGGCCGGTATTCGAGGGCGCAGCCCAGCAGGCGGTCCAGCAGCACGTTGCCGCTGCCGAGGTAGGCGCCGTCGTTCGTCTCGATCCGGTGCTCCAAGACGGCGGTGCAGGCCAGGCCGAGCTTGGCGGCCACCGCGGCGGTCTGGCGCACGTGGTTGGACTGCACGGCGCCTTGGGTGACCAGGTGGTCGGCGCCGTGGGCCAGCGCGTCGCCCACCAGGAACTCCAGCTTGCGCACCTTGTTGCCGCCCAGCCCCATGCCGGTCAGGTCGTCCCGCTTCATCCAGATCTGCGGCCCGCCCAACGCTTCCGTGAGGCGCGGCAGCAACTCCAGCGGCGTGGGCGCCTGGCACAGCCGGGTGCGCGGAAAAGCGGCAAGGTTCATCGGCATCCTCCATCCGGCGCGCGGGCGGGCGGCCTCGGCCGGACCCTTGCAGACCGACCCGGTGAAATCAACATAACGGTTGTCCTGCCGGGGTGCGGCAGGCGTCGATGCCCGGCATGCGCAGGGCACTCTCACGGAGGGCGTCGCCTTGCTGATCAGGACAGTTCGCGGTTGGGAGATACCGGAGCGGGACGCGACGCCCGAGGCGCTGATGCTGGGGCGCCGCAGCCTGCTGGCCGGGGCAGCGGGCGCGGCCCTGCTCGCGACGCCCATTGCCGCACGGGCGCAGGGTGCGCCGCGCAACGGGAAGTATGACGCCGGCCGGGAGTTGACGCCCGAGCGGGACGCGACGACCTACAACAACTTCTATGAGTTCGGCACGGACAAGTCGATCTCACGCGCCGCGCAGCGGTTGCCGGTGTCGCCCTGGTCCATCAAGTTCGAGGGCATGGTCGGCACGCCGCAGACGATGGACCTGGATGACATCCTGAAGAAGGTGCAGCTTGAGGAGCGGGTTTATCGCCACCGCTGCGTCGAGGGGTGGGCGATGACGGTGCCCTGGACCGGCTTCCCGATGCGGGATCTGGTCAGCCTGGCCGGCCCAACCTCTGGCGCGCGCTACATCGTGATGGAGACCTTGGCTGATCCCAAGACGATGCCGGGCCTGCGCTCCTCCACTTTCGAGTGGCCCTATGTCGAAGGCGTAACGATGGCGGAAGCGAACAACGACCTTGCTTTCATCGCGACCGGCCTTTATGGCAAAGCCCTGCCCAAGCAGAATGGCGCGCCGATCCGCCTGGTGCTGCCTTGGAAATATGGGTTCAAATCGGTGAAGTCGATTGTGAAGATGACCTTTACCGACAAGCGGCCGACCACCTTCTGGGAAGGCATCCAGCCCCAGGAATACGGCTTCTGGGCCAACGTGAACCCCGACGTGCCGCACCCGCGCTGGAGCCAGGCCACCGAGCGGCTGCTTGGCGACAACCAGCGCGTGCCGACCCGCATTTACAATGGTTATGGCGAGTACGTGGCCGGGCTGTATACTGGGATGACGAACGAAAAGCTGTTTGTATGATCGCATCACGCATCTTCGCCACTTTGGCCGCGCTGTTCCTGGTTGCTGCGGTCGCCATCGCCGCGCTGACCCCGCTCGGCATGACGCTTGGCCAGGGCTTGATGCAGATGGACGGCACCTGGCTGTCGTGGATACAGAAGCAAAGCCCGCTTTGGAGTTGGACCTGGCTTGAGTTGCCGCTTCTGCTGCGTCCGCTTTGGCTGATCCCGGCGGGGATCGGCCTGATCTGCGCCGGCGCCGCAGCCTCGCTCAATTTCGGCCGGGCGTCGCCGTCGCGCCGGAAGCGGAGCTAAGCAGCCGCCGGGCCGTGTCGATGACCCGGTGCGCCTCGCTCCACAAATCGTAGCGGCCCAGGTCGTCGAATGGGGCAAACAGTGCATTAGTGACGTCGCTGCCGGCCACCGGCACGCCGCCTTGCCAACAGGCGGCAAAATCCAGGATCGTGTAATGGTACTCGACCCGGTTCGCCGCGTCGCGGTGGATGCTGTCAACGTTCGCTGCCAGGACGAGCGGGCCGCAGGCTAGGCCGGTTTCCTCGGCCAGTTCGCGCCGGGCGGCATGCTCTGCCGTTTCGCCCAGGTCCTGTGCGCCGCCCGGCAGGCTCCACTGGCCCATGGCCGGCGGCTTGCCGCGACGCACCAGCAGCACCGCGCCGGCCGTCGTCGCGCCCGGAGGTTTCAGCAGCACCACGCCGATGCCGACGAGCGGGCGGGTGGGGTAGTCGCGTTTGGTCACATCGCGTCCTTGGTGCGGTTGGCGGAATTTGCACCGAAATTGTTCCACCGAGCATTGTGCCCGGCCTTGCGTCGGGCGGTGGGCCGGCTTGTGCACCAATGAATATACATAGAAAATTGCGGCGGACACGGTGTTGACCATACGCCGGGCTGTTGGAATCATGGCCGTCGCCGTGGTGATCCCTTCGGCCGTGCCGGGCATCGCCATGTGGCTGCCAGACCTGGTGCACTCGAAGTAGCGCCACCGCAGATTGCTTGCGCTGGCGACCCGGCCCGGCGATGCTGCCACCATGGACACGCACGCCTTCGATGCCATCGTGATCGGTGCCGGCATCGCCGGGGCCACCGCCGCCGCCCACCTGTCGGCCGACCGCCGCGTCGCGCTGATCGAGGCGGAGGAGGCCGCCGGCTATCACAGCACCGGGCGCTCCGCCGCCATCTGGATCCAGAACTACGGGCCGCCGGACGTGCGGTTGCTGACCGGCCTGTCCCGCGGCTTCTTCGAGCATCCCCCAGAGGGGTTCACCGACGCGCCCATCCTGGCGCACCGCCCGGTCCTGTTCCTGGCGCCGCCCGAGCAGCGCGAGCATCTCGGCCGCCTGCTCGCCGAGGGCACCGGGCTGCGCGAGGCGTCGATCGCCGAGGTGACGGCGCTGGTCCCCGCGCTGCGCCCGGGCTACGCGGTGCAGGCGGCCATCGAGGACGATGCGTTCGACATGGACGTGGCCGCGCTGCACCAGGGATTCCTGCGCCTGCTGCGCACGCGGGATGGCGTGCTGGCGCTGCGCAGCCGCACCGGCCAGATCGAGCGCCGCGCCGGGCTGTGGCACGTGCAGACCAGCGCGGGCACGCTGTTCACCGCGCCGGTGGTGGTCAACGCCGCCGGCGCCTGGGGCGACCAGGTCGCGAAGCAGGCCGGGGTGGCGCCGCTCGGCCTTGTGCCCAAGCGCCGCACCGGCGTCGTCATCGACCCGGCGCCGTGGCAGGCGACCCGTTGGCCCATGGTGAACGACGTGGGCCACACCTGGTATGTCCGGCCAGAAGCCCGCACCAAGCTGATGGTCAGCCCGGCCGACGAGACCGACATGCACGCGCACGACGTGGCGCCGGACGAGCTGGACGTGGCCATCGCCATCGACCGCATGCAGCAGGCGCTCGACATCGAGGTGCGCCGGATCGAGCATAGCTGGGCGGGCCTGCGCACCTTCACCCCCGACCGCAGCCTGGCCTTCGGCTGGAGCGGCGCGGACGAGGGCTTCTTCTGGTGCGTGGGGCAGGGAGGATACGGGATTCAGACCGCGCCCGCGGAAGTCAAGCATGCCATTCTGATGATCGCCTCGCGCGCGATCTCAAGACTGCGCACCAAGGCAGGGCTGCCACCGTTCGACGACGCTCTCATGGATGAGCCG